>JAVBUB010000223.1:0-6773 GCA_031555675.1 Paludibacteraceae bacterium
CAGGCTTTGAGTAATGAGTACCATTTCTTCGGGTAGCGAAGTCCCTTCGTCATTCCACATCGGGATCTTTTCGCAATGCTTAATGCTGTCTATGGCGTTAAGAGCATGTTTGGCCGCTGCGTCCGCATATACCACGGCTTCTATCAGCGAATTGGAGGCCAACCGGTTGGCACCATGTAGTCCCGTGCGGGCACATTCTCCGGCGGCATACAAATGGTTAATGGAAGAAAGCCCGTTCATGTCTACTTTAATGCCACCACACAAATAATGCGCGGCAGGAGCTACCGGAATGAAATTTTTCGTGATATTGATACCAGTGTTCATGCAATGTTCGTATATCATCGGAAAGTGCTTTTTGGTTTCTTCCGCATCTTTTTTGGTAACATCCAGGTATACATAATCATCTCCCTTGGCTTTCATTTCGTTGTCGATGGCGCGAGCTACTATATCACGTGGTGCCAAGTCGCCCCGTTCGTCATATTTTTGCATAAACTTTTTACCATCGCGTGTTCTTAACACCGCTCCATAACCACGCATGGCTTCGGTAATCAGGAATGAAGGACGCTCGGTGGGGTTATACAATGCGGTGGGATGAAACTGAACAAATTCCATATCTTGCAAAACACCGCGCGCGCGGTGTACCATAGCAATGCCATCGCCGGTGGCAATTTTAGGATTGGTGGTGGTTTGGTAGATATTGCCGATACCTCCGGTAGCCATCAAGGTTACCTTGGCTAAAAAGGTGTTGATGTTATTTGTTTTCTGGTTCAATACATAAGCGCCGTAACATTCAATATTGGGCGTGTGGCGTGTAACAGTCATGCCCAAATGATGCTGTGTGAGTATTTCGATGGCGAAATGATTTTCGAAAACATCTATATTCGGATGCGCTTCGATTTGTTTGGCCAGGCGCGTTTGAATTTCAGCTCCCGTACTGTCTTTGTGGTGCAGAATGCGGAATTCCGAATGTCCGCCCTCTTTGTGCAGATCGAAATTACCTTCTTCATTTTTGTCAAAATCAACTCCCCAGCTAATCAATTCCTTGATTTGGGCAGGTGCTTCGCGTACTACTTTTTCTACAACGGCCACATCACACAAACCATCGCCGCTGATGAGCGTATCTTTGATGTGTTTTTCGAAAGCATCGGTCTGTTTTGTTACCGAAGCGATACCGCCTTGCGCCAGATTGGTGTTGGCTTCATTCAGCTTGGTTTTACATACAATAGCAACTTTACCCTTATGAGCTACTTTCAAAGCGAAGCTCATGCCGGCAATACCGGTACCTATAACCAGAAAATCGTATTTTCGAATGCAATACATATCTAATTAACAATTTAGGAAATCAACATGTCTCTGATTTCCTCAAATGCAGCTTCCATGCTGAGCATATTATTGGCCATAAATTTATAAAAATCCATCCAATGGATATGCCGGTAAATATCCAACCCATGTTGCTGTACATATATCCGGCAAACTTCATTGCCTGTTTCGCGGATAAAGTAGTCATCCCAAACCAAAGGTACTTCAAAATATTGTTCGATGATATTTTTATAAGTCTTTATTTTTTCAAACATCAACATCCGTTCTTCTTTGCTACGGTGATTTATTTCCAATATCACAAAAGCACCCTGCCGGGTAGCGTCAAACTTCATGTCAACACCTTTTACTTTGGTATCATACAATATCCATTTCTTTTTGCGAAGTCCGAGTTCTTTGTTATGTGAGCAAAAAACATCAAAACCTTCCCAAAATTCTTTTTTTAGTGTCTTAAGTTCTTCTTTTGAGTACATTTAGTTAGTATATTCCATGCAAAGTTAAAAAAATAATAGAGAAATAGTTATATGCGCGAACAACTGCTACTTTTTTTTGTTAAAAGTTAATGTTATATTAAGTTATAATCTTTACCTTTGTGCGAATAATTATATAATAAATATGGATAAAATCAGTTATGCTTTAGGGCTTAGTATTGGACATAATTTGTTGGGCTCTGGCATTGAAAATTTAAACGCAGAAGACTTTACAAAAGCCGTAAAGGCAGTTTTAAACGAAGAAAAATATGATATGACCATCGATAAGGCTCAGCAGGTAATCAGCACTTTCTTTGAAGAATTGGAACGCGAAAAATATGAAAAAAACATAGCCGAAGGAAAAGCTTTTTTGGATGAAAACGCGAAAAAAGAAGGTGTTATTACTCTTCCCAGCGGATTGCAATATTGTATTTTACAAGAAGGAACCGGCGCGAAACCATCGGCAACAGACTCCGTTAATTGCCACTATCATGGTACCTTGATCAATGGTACTGTTTTTGATAGCTCCGTGCAACGTGGTACTCCGGCTACTTTTGGTGTAAACCAAGTTATTCCGGGTTGGGTAGAAGCATTGCAACTGATGCCTGTAGGTGCTAAATGGCGTTTATTTATACCTTCCGATCTAGCCTATGGCGCACAAGGAGCAGGACAACAGATCGGACCTCATACTGCCCTTATTTTTGATGTGGAATTATTAGGAATTAATTAATTTATATAAAAACAATGAAAAAGATTAGTATTATTTCAGTATCGTTATTGCTGCTGATAGGATTGGTTTCTTGCGACGCAAAAAAACAAACTAAAAATGTAGCGCTTAAAACCGGCATCGACTCATTAAGCTATGCCATTGGTCTTCAGAATGCAGAACAAATAAAAGAAGTTTTCCCTGCCAGAAGAGGTTTGGAATTGGAACACATGGATCAGTTTGTGCAAGGATTTTTGGATGAAATGTATTCAACTAAAAAAACAGATAAAAACTATGATTTGGGAAAACAATTGGCTGTCGACATGAAAGCGTCTATGGATGGTCCGTTGTTGCCTACAGATTCTACTTCTCGTGTAAATAAAGATGCTTTTGTTGATGCAATGGTAATGGTGTTATTGGAAAAAGGAAATGGAAAAATGACCGCCGACGAAGCTCATGCGTTTGTAGAATCATTTGTAGAAAGAACCGAAAGAGAAGCTAACGCTCCTGCCATTGAAGCAGAAGCTAAATTTTTAGCCGAAAACAAAACAAAAGAAGGCGTTATTGAAACTCCCAGCGGATTACAATATAAAATTATTACCGAAGGTAAAGGTGAAATCCCAGGAGAAAACATGAAAGTAAAAGTTAATTATACCGGAACGCTATTGGACGGAACACAATTTGATAGCTCTGTAGAACGTGGTACACCTTTTGAATTTAATACTTCGGGAGGCGTGATACCTGCTTGGTTAGAAGTGTCAAAAATGATGCCTGTAGGTTCCAAGTGGATTATTTATGTACCATCAAGTTTGGGCTATGGATCTCGCGATATGGGTAAAATTCCACCTTTCTCTACTTTGATTTTTGAAATAGAAATGCTTGGTATTGATAAATAATAAACAGACAGTAAAAATCTCAGAATAAGAAATACTTCTGAGATTTTTATTTTTACTTAATAAAATAACATACAGTATGAAAAAATTAGGATTATTATTGTTTGGTATACTTGTTTCTTTAGGTCTTACATTTGCTAAAACCACGAAAAAAGAAGAAAAAAACACCTTGAAAACAGAAAATGACAGTGTGAGCTATGCCCTTGGTGTAAATGTAGGTTCAGGATTGAAAGACCAACTAAAAGGATTGCCCGGAAAAGAAGTAAACGCTGATGTTTTCCTGAAAGCTCTTACCGAATCGTTTAAAGGAGCAGAAGATATGCCTACTAAAACGAATCAGGAAGCTGTTGCATATTTAGAAAAATATTTTGCAAAAGCGCAGGAAGCAGAATCTAATCAAAATAAAGATGCAGGAGAAGCTTTTTTGGCTAACAATAAAAAACGTGCCGGAGTAATAACAACAGAAAGCGGATTGCAATACGAAGTAGTCATAGCCGGAGCCGGAGCTAAACCAACAGGCGAAGATGTTGTAAAAGTACATTACCGTGGTACGCTGATTGATGGTACAGAATTCGATAGCTCTTACTCGCGCAATGAACCTGCCGTATTTGGCGTGGATCAGGTTATTCCCGGTTGGACAGAAGCTCTGCAATTAATGTCTGTAGGCTCTAAATGGAAAATATATTTACCATACAATTTGGCTTATGGAGAAAGAGGAGCAGGTGGAGAAATAAAACCTTACTCTACTCTTATTTTTGACGTAGAATTACTGGATATAGAAAAATAAAACAAAATCCGGATAAAATTTCAGGCGATTTGTATCGGTATTATAAAATTCAAAACACTTTCTGAGTATGACAAAGGTATTAGATAAATTGGATAGCAAAATTTTAGAGATTATTACTAAAAATGCCCGCATTCCGTTTAAAGATATTGCGGAAGTTTGTAATGTTTCCCGTGCCGCCATACATCAGCGTGTGCAACGTCTTTTCGAAGAAGGAGTGCTCATTGGTTCCGGCTATACGGTAGACCCGAAAGTGCTCGGCTTCCAGGTTTGTACCTATGTTGGTGTAAAGCTCGAAAAAGCCTCTAAATACAAAGAGGTAATGCCCGAGCTGAAAAAGATACCCGAAATCGTAGAATGTCATTTTACTACAGGTCCTTATACCTTACTGATTAAGCTCTATGCACGCGACATGCAGCATTTGATGACTTTACTCAATGGTAAAATACAAGAAATTCCGGGTGTTTCCGAAACAGAAACACTGATGTCATTGGATGAATCTTTGAATAGGGGAATTCCAATAGAATAAGATATGGTTCAGAACAGAACACAAGAAAGGCGGAAAATTATTTTCCGCCTTTCTTGTATTGTTTTTTGCTATTGTTACATCGCTTTCAAACTCATATCCAAACTCTTTACCGAGTGCGTTAAAGCGCCCACCGATATAAAATCAACGCCTGTTTCCGCATAATCACGTAAGGTGTCAAAAGTAATTCCTCCCGAAGATTCTATTTCAAAACGCCCATTTACCATTTCTACTCCCTTTTTGGTGGTTGGAATATCGAAATTATCAAACATAACCCTGTCAACACCACCAATGCGAAGAACTTCTTGCAGCTCGTTGAGGTTACGTACTTCGATTTCTATTTTCAGGTTTTTACCCTTTTCTTTCAAGTACTGGTGTGCTCCGGTAATCGCTTTTTCTATTCCTCCGGCAAAGTCAACATGGTTATCTTTCAATAAAATCATATCAAACAAACCAATGCGGTGATTTACGCCACCACCTATTTTTACCGCTTCTTTTTCGAGCAAACGCAGTCCCGGGGTGGTTTTGCGGGTATCCAATACTTTGGTTTTAAGTCCTTCCAATTGCTTGGCGTATTTATTGGATATGGTAGCAATACCGCTCATGCGTTGCATAATATTAAGCACGGTGCGCTCTGTTTGTAACAGTGATTGTACTTTACCCGAAACGATAAAAGCCACATCGCCTACTTTTACAGGAGTTCCGTCTTTGATAAATACTTCTACTTTCAAATTGGGATCGAAAGCGTGAAATACTTCTTTGGCTACTTCTACGCCGGCCAATATACCATTGTCTTTGACAATTAATTGCATTTTACCCTCTGCATTCGCCGGAACACTGGATAGGGTAGTGTGGTCGCCATCGCCTATATCTTCGGCAAAAGCAGCTTTGATAAGATTCTGTAAATTCATCATAAATATGTATTATAATGTACAAAAGTATAGAAAAATTTATCTTTTATACAAAAAAGCTTCTAAAAATTTGCATACATCGTAATTCTATGTATCTTTGTGCTATGTATTCAAAAGAACTATTAAAAGGAACTCTATCTGCAATTGTTTTGAAATTGTTGGCAGAAAACGGTAAAATGTATGGATATCAGATTACGCAAAGAGTAAAACAGCTATCCGATGATAAAATTTTACTGAAAGAAGGATCATTATATCCTGCTCTGCACAAACTCAAAGAAGATGGATTGATTGATGTGGAAACGCAAAATATCGGTAAGCGCGTGCGTCATTATTATTATCTCACAACACAAGGCGTGCAAGTGAAAGAGGAGAAAGAAGCTGAACTTAAAGATTTTATTTCGACAATTAATAAAATTATCACTTCATAAATATTTTTATTATGAGTAATTTAACAGAAGATCAAATTGATTATATCACGCAGATTGTAAATCAAAGCACGATTCAATCGGAGGCGATGAAAGAAGATTTAATTGACCATTTTTGTTGCGCTGTGGAAGCAGACATGCAAAAAGGCGAGAGTTTTGAAACCGCATATGATAAGGCCTATCATTATATCTGTCCCGACGGATTTGACGAAATTCAGCGGGAAACTATTTTTTTATTAACCTTTAAAAATATCAGAAAAATGAAAAAGTTATTGTTTTTTTCGGGTTATTTGTCGGCAATAGGCGCGACAACGACCTTCTTTATGAAGATGAATCATGTTATGTTCGGACATCTTGTGTCGTTTATTACGGCACTGATTTTGCTGTTTGTGTTCCTGCCTACGCTATTTATGTATCTTTACAAAAAAGATCTCGCACAATTTTACGGTAAAAAAACGATGTACATTAGCGGATTTATAGGGGTTGTATTTTTAGGCCTTTCTGCTCTTTTTTGGTGGATGCATTGGCCACTTGAGACTGTCTTTTTATTTACTGCATTATTGGCGTTTAATTTTGCATTTTTCCCGATGTTATTTTTGAAAATGTACCGAAAAACAAATTAGCAAGAAAAAAGAAAGGCACGAAAATTTTCTCGTGCCTTTTCTTTTTTAAGTACCCCATGGGGGATTTAGGGGGCTATAATCTTTTTTGTATTTCTGCGCTTTCTTTTTCAAATCCCGG
>JAVBUB010000165.1:0-10776 GCA_031555675.1 Paludibacteraceae bacterium
AAAAAAGAAGGCGTATTTAAAGGTTTATAAACTTAAATTATGTGAAATATAACAAATCGAAATATTTTTTCACAAATGGAGTGTTTTGAGGTATTAATTGTCAATGAAAGTTAATGGTTTTTATGCTGTAAAACATAAAAATTAATTCAAAATTTAAGGTGCAATATTCAAGATTGTGAAAGATGTTTTTAATACATAATCTTATATTTTGAATGTTATATATATAATAGTGTATAATATCATTGTTTATATCTTTTCCTAATTTGATTTTTTATTGCGGAAAAGGATTTGTATTTTTATAGCTCTTAATTTAATAGCGGGATATTATAGGATTATAGATTACTGAATGGCTTATTGATATTCGTTTCTGCTATTTTTTTTGTTTTGTTAATTTATTCAATTGTTGAAATTATGCCTCCATTTGTTCACTTACACGTTCACTCTCATTATTCTATTCTGGACGGGATGTCCAATATTAAAGACCTGGTTGATAAAGCCATGAAAACCGGTATGGGTGCTATTGCTCTTACCGATCATGGTAATATGTTTGGCGTAAAAGAGTTTTTTGACTGTGTAAATAAGAAAAACGGCGATGTGCGTGATGCGATAAAAGCGCTGGAGAAACAAATAAAAGAAAATGGAGAATCAGAAGAACTGCAAGCGCAACTAACCGGATTAAAAGCCAAATTATTTAAACCTATTCTTGGTAGCGAAGTTTATGTAGCCCGTCGTACCCGTTTTGATAGAAATGGGGATGAGGATCGTAGCGGGCATCACCTGGTGTTGTTGGCTAAAAACAAAAAAGGATACCAGAACCTTTGTAAGCTGGTATCTTCCGGTTGGATAGACGGGTATTATTACCGTCCCCGTATTGATAAAGATATATTGGAACAATATAGCGAAGGGCTTATTGTTGCTTCGGCTTGTTTGGGTGGAGAAATTCATAAAAGAATAGAAGCCGGGGATTTGAAAGGCGCCGAAGAAGCCGTTATGTGGTTTAAAAATATTTTCGGAAACGATTATTATATTGAACTACAACGTCATGAAACCGATAAACCCAATGCCGACAGATTCGTTTTTGAAAAACAGCAAATCCAGAATGCAGAGTTGATTAAGTTGGCGCGTAAAACCAATACAAAACTTATTGCAACCAACGATGTTCACTTTGTAGATGAAGATCATGCCGAAGCGCACGACAGACTTATTTGCTTAAGTACGGGCAAAGATCTCGATGATCCGAACCGTATGCGCTATACCAAACAAGAGTGGCTGAAAACACCGGAGGAAATGTATCAAATATTTTCGGATATACCCGAAGTTTTTGAAAACACAAAGGAAATAGCTGATAAAGTGGAATTCTTCGATATTGATTCAGATGCTATCATGCCGATGTATCCTATCGACGAAGGTTTTGGGACAGTGGAAGAGTATAAGGTAAAATATTCGGAAGAAGATTTGCGGCAAGAGTTCGGCGATCGTTTTGATAAACTCGGCGGATTGGAGAAAATATACCGTATTAAACTCGAAGCCGATTATTTGAAAAAAATATCGCTTGATGGAGCTAAATTCCGCTATGGCGAAAATATAGATGATGAGATCATGGAGCGTATCCTTTTTGAGTTGGATACAATGAAAACCATGGGATTTCCCGGTTACTTCCTGATTGTGCAGGATTTCATCAGGGCAGCCCGTGATATGGGCGTTTCTGTTGGACCCGGACGTGGATCGGCTGCCGGTTCTGTAGTAGCATACTGCTTAAGAATTACAGATATAGATCCGTTGAAATACGACTTGCTTTTTGAACGTTTCCTGAATCCCGATCGTATCTCCATGCCCGATATTGATATCGACTTTGACGATGATGGTCGTGGGGACGTACTCAAATGGGTAACGGATAAATATGGTAAGGAAAAAGTAGCCCACATTATTACATATGGTACCATGGCCACTAAATCGTCTATTAAAGATGTGGCACGTGTGCAGAAGTTACCATTGTCGGAGGCAGAACGCCTGACTAAATATGTACCCGATAAATTTCCGGAAGTAAATGGAAAAGCTCTCAAGGTAAATATTGCCAATTGTATTGCAAAGGTGCCGGAGCTTCGTGATGCCCGCTTCTCAAATGATCAGAATCTTTCTGATACATTGAAATTTGCCGAGATGCTCGAAGGCACTGTTCGCCAAACAGGAGTACATGCTTGCGGGGTTATTATCGGTGCGGACGATTTGACTAACTTCTGTCCGTTAAGTACAGCTAAAGATAAAGATTCCGGTGAAGATTTGCTGGTAACCCAATATGAAGGTTCTGTTATAGAAAATGTAGGGCTGATTAAGATGGACTTTCTGGGATTGAAAACCCTGTCCATTATTAAGGAAGCATTAAAAAATATCAAGAAATCGAAAGGAATAGACATTGATATTGATGCCATTCCTATAGACGATGAGAAAACTTATCAGTTATATAGTAAAGGATTAACTACGGGAACATTTCAGTTCGAGTCTTCCGGAATGCAACAACATTTGCGTAATCTTCAACCCACCAAGTTTGAAGATCTTATTGCCATGAATGCCTTGTACCGACCCGGACCGATGCAGTATATCCCATCGTTTATTAACCGTAAACATGGACGAGAGGAGATAGAGTACGATTTTGATGTAATGGAAAAACGTTTGAAAGATACCTATGGTATTACCGTTTACCAGGAACAGGTCATGCTTTTGAGTCGCGATTTGGCCGGATTTACCCGCGGACAATCCGACGAATTGCGTAAAGCCATGGGTAAAAAAATGGTTGATAAAATGGCTGCCCTGAAAGAAAAATTTATTGAAGGAGCCACTAAAAATGGATTTGCTCCTTTAGCGAAGCTCGAAAAAATATGGAATGACTGGGCCGAGTTTGCCAAATATGCTTTTAATAAATCTCATGCTACCTGCTATTCATGGATATCTTACCAAACCGCTTACCTGAAAGCTCATTATCCCGGACAGTTTATGGCGGCCAACTTAACCCGCAATAAAGATAATATCTCGGAAATTACCAAGTTTATGGACGAATGCCGCAATTTGGGAATTAATGTGCTGGGTCCTGATATAAATGAAAGTGAGCTGAATTTTACTACTAATAAGGAAGGCGATATTCGTTTTGGACTAGGTGGAGTAAAAGGGGTAGGAGAGGGTGCTGTGGAGCAAATTATCAAAGAAAGAGAGAAAAATGGTCCATTTACCGGCATCTTTAATTTTGTGGAAAGAGTAAACCTGTCTGCCTGTAACCGTAAAAACATTGAAAGCCTTGCATTAGCCGGAGCTTTTGACAATTTTCCGGAGATTAAACGTGAAGATTTTTTTGAAATGAATACAAAAGCAGAGCAGTTTTCGGAAGTATTGATCCGGTATGGCAATATGTTCCAAGTAGATTCCAATACACAAAAAATGTCACTGTTTGGCGGAGAAGAAGATATAGCCATAGCCAAGCCCGAAATACCCAAATCGCCTCAATGGTCGAACTTGGAAAGGTTGAATAAAGAAAAAGAGTTGGTAGGTATTTATATCTCCGCTCACCCGTTGGATAATTACAAGTTTGAAATGAAACATATTTGTAATGTGCAGGCGGCGGAATTAAAAGAAAACTTGGAAGCCTTTAAAACAAAAGGGGAAGTGCGTATTGGCGGAATTATTACGACAGTGAGGCAGGCTCGTACAAAAAATGATAAACCATTTGGCGTATTTACACTCGAAGATTACAGTGGAGCCAGGGAATTTGCCCTTTTTGGAGACGACTATCTGAATTTTTATAATAAATACGCCCAACCCAATCTTTATATAATGGTCACAGGAAAAGTACAGGAAAGAGGAGCCGATTGGAAGTTTAAAGCAAAAACAGATCCCAATTTACCGAAAGAATACGAATTTAAGGTTCAGAAAATAACCATGCTTCCGGATGTGAAAGATAGTTTGGTGGAAAAAATTTATATTAATATTAATGTAGATAATATCAATAAAGATTTTTGCGATGAGTTTTTGAATGTAACACAAGAACACAGAGGAAATGTGTCGCTATACTTCAATGTATATGAAAACCAGAATAAGCTGGAATTGTATGCCCGCGACAGGAAAATATCATTATCTAAAGAAATGATAGACTATCTGGAAAAAAATGAAAAACATGAAATTTTTGAATTGAGGGTAGGATGAAGCAAGTTATGCGAATCAAGGATTGAAATAATGTTCCGATTGTCACACAATGTCCCGAAGGGACTAAAAGTGAATAACCGTGAGTGGAACTCACGGAGAAAGGAAAACCAAACGAATCCCGTCCCTGCAAGGGGCGAATATCATATTTTCGCTGTTTGCCCCTTGCAGGGACAAGGTTCAGGCTTGTATTCCCGCCACGGGTTTTACCCGAGGTTATTCATATTTGCCCACTTCGTGGACACTATATTCAACCCTTGATTCGCATAAGTTATAAAGTTTAAATGTGATAAGGTTTATAAAGCAAAGAAACGCTACTTTATAACTTTATAAACTGTTTTTAAATACTAAAAATATATATCTATTTGCATATGTAATTTGGTTAGAATATGCACCCTTTTTTTGATCTTGTGCTATTTGTTAACGCCGATTGATATTGATTTGTAGAAAATAAAAATATTAACTAAAAAGCAGAGATAAACTTTTGTAAAGATCAAAAATTTTGCTTTGCTTTGTAGTCTGAAAATTTGAAAAAATAAAATGGGAAATAATATGGTAGAAATTACGGATGCCAATTTTGATGAGTTGGTGTTGAAGTCGGATAAACTTGTTTTAGTTGATTTTTGGGCAGAATGGTGTGGGCCATGCCGTATGTTAACTCCAATTGTTGAAGAAATGTCAACTGAGTATGAAGGAAAAGTAGTGATCGGAAAAATAGATGTAGACAACAATCCAGATGTTTGCAGCAAATATGGAATCCGGAATATTCCGACTATTTTATTCTTTAAAAACGGAGAAATCGCAGAAAAACAAGTTGGTGCTGCTCCTAAAAACACATTGGTTTCTAAAGTAGAATCATTGATTTAATTATCATACGAAAAATAAAAAGTAAGAGCTGTTCAGTAATTTGGGCAGCTTTTATTGTTAAAAGCAGGTAAATAAAAGATTTTGTGTGTTTTGATTGATATTTAGACATTGATAGATATTTGCTTTGCGATATTCATTGAAATCAGGATTATCTGAATATCTTTTCATCTGAATATCTTAATATCAATGAATATCAAAAAAATAAATAATTTAGATTTGACTAAATAATATACTTATGAACGAAAAATTGCAATCATTCGAACGCTTACTGAGCATCATGAAAGAACTCAGGGCCAAATGTCCCTGGGATAAGAAGCAAACTTTCGAAAGCCTTCGTACCAATACAATCGAAGAAACTTACGAGTTGAGCGAAGCCATTCTATCTAAGGATATGCAAAATATTAAAAAAGAATTGGGCGACCTGTTGTTGCATATTGTTTTTTATGCTGAAATAGGTTCCGAAACCAACAATTTTGACATAAAAGATGTTTGCGACGCTCTTTGCGACAAACTCATTTATCGCCATCCGCATATCTTTAGTACTACCAATGTAGAAAATGCTACGGAAGTGGAACAAAACTGGGAAAAACTCAAATTAAAAGAAAAAGACGGCAATAAAACCGTGTTATCCGGCGTACCCGCATCGCTTCCTGCGCTGGTTAAAGCCTATCGTATGCAAGATAAAGCCCGTAGTGTTGGCTTTGATTGGGATGAAAAAGAACAGGTTTGGGACAAAGTGCAGGAAGAAATAGGTGAGCTAAAGGTTGAAATAGATAAGCAGGATCAAAACAAGATGGAAGAAGAATTTGGCGACTTGCTGTTCAGCCTTGTGAATGCCGCGAGATTGTATGATATTAATCCTGATACTGCGCTGGAAAGAACTAATCAAAAATTTCGCGACCGTTTCAATTACCTTGAATCCAGAACTATTACACAAGGGAAATCTCTTCACGATATGACTTTGGAAGAAATGGATGTGATTTGGGAAGAAGCCAAAAGAAGAGAGAAAAAGTAAAGGTTGGCAGCGTGTAAAATCTATTTTACATTAACTGATTATACTCCAATTTACCTTGTTTTTCATTAACTTATCCAGTTGTTTTGCCAAAATATAATTCTCGTTTTTTTGCAGCAGTGGATCATTGTCAAGAACTTCCGAAGCCACTTTGCGGGCATGTTGCAGTAAATAAGCGTCTTTGGCCAGGTCGGCTATTTTTAAATTAAAAGGCAAACCGCTTTGCAAAGTGCCGTCCATATCTCCCGGGCCACGCATTTTAAGGTCAGATTCGGCAATCTCGAAACCATCATTGCTTTGTACCATGATCTGTAACCGTTTGCGCGTTTCGCTCGATATTTTGAAAGAACTCATCAGCAAACAATAAGACTGGTCGGCACCACGTCCCACACGCCCACGCAACTGGTGCAACTGTGATAGCCCGAAACGCTCTGCGTTTTCGATGACCATTACCGAAGCGTTGGGCACATTTACACCTACTTCTATTACTGTAGTGGCCACCATTATTTGTGTTTCTCCGGAAACAAAACGCCTCATTTCGGCATCTTTCTCTGCCGGTTTCAGTTTTCCGTGTACCATGCTGATTTGGTATTCAGGAAAAGCATTTTTCATATATTCGAATCCTTCTTCCAGATTTTTTAAATCCATTTTCTCGGACTCCTGAATTAACGGATAAACCACGTAAACCTGACGGCCCTCTTCTATTTCCTTTTTCAGGAAGCGGTTCAGAGAATTACGCTTGTTGTCGAAATAATGGTAGGTTTGTATAGGTTTTCGTCCGGGGGGCAACTCGTCTATTACCGATACACTAAGATCGCCATAAATAGTCATGGCCAAGGTGCGCGGAATAGGTGTTGCCGTCATTACCAAAATGTGTGGTGGATTCACGTTTTTCCGCCACAGTTTGGAACGCTGTTCTACACCAAAGCGGTGTTGCTCGTCGATAATTACCATACCGAGGTTTTTAAAAACCACCACTTCCTCTATCAACGCGTGCGTCCCGATAAGGATATGTAATTCTCCGCTTAATAACTGCTCATGAATCTTTTCCCGTTCCTTCTTTTTGGTGGAACCTGTCAGTAAAGCCACATTTACACCGAGTCCTTCGAGCATTTTATGAATGCCTTCAAAATGTTGTGTGGCCAATATCTCGGTGGGCGCCATCATGCTCGCCTGAAATCCGTTGTCTATGGCCATAAGCATACTCATGAGTGCCACTAGTGTTTTGCCGCTACCCACATCTCCTTGTAAAAGACGGTTCATTTGCTTGCCACTGCCTACATTTATCCGTATTTCCCTCAATACCCGTTTTTGGGCGTTGGTTAATGCAAAAGGCAAATGCTTTTCATAAAAAGTATTGAAATAATGGCCAATTTGAGAAAATTCAAATCCCTTGAAATTCTGTTCCCGCTGTTTGGCTTTTTTCAGGATACTTAGCTGAATATAAAATAATTCTTCGAATTTCAACCGGTGCTGAGCTTTGTTCAGTAAATCTATACTCTTGGGAAAATGAATATTAATAATAGACTGATTAAGTTGCAACAAATTATTTTGTTGAAGAATATAAGCTGGCAATGTTTCTGTGAGTGGGTTGTTCACAATTTGTTGTATGACCGAGAAAATGATTTTTTGCATGGCCTTTGAATTCAGGTAACTGCTCTTCATCTTTTCTGTCGTGTTGTACAACGCTTGTAGTCCTACATTACGTTTTTCATTTTCGGCATTAAACTCTTCTATTTCAGGGTGTACAATGTTATAATGACTGCCAAATAGGCCAGGCTTACCGAAAACCAGGTAATCTTTACCGTCTTTATATTTATCCTGTATATACTTAATGCCTTTAAACCAAACCAATTCCACGCTTCCCGTGCCATCCGAAAGAATAGCGGTATATCTCGCATTCCTACCTTCGCCGACCATCTGGAAATTCGAGATTTTTCCTTTCAGTTGCACATAAGGCATGTTGCCGCTAAGCTCATGAATATAGAATATGCGACTACGGTCTACATATTTGTAAGGAAAATAATACAGCAAATCTTCAACTGAATTGATTTCCAGTTCTTTTTGCAGTATATTGGCTTTTTTAGGCCCAACACCCGGAAGAAATTTTATGTCGGTAATGATAGACATTATTTCACTATGGTAAACTTTATGGTAAACTTTATGGTAAACTTTATGGTGAACTTTATGGTGAACTTTATGGTGAACTTTATGGTGAACTTATTTTAAAATATTCCAAATGCCTTTTTTATTAGAACCGCTTCTTGTGATGTATCCTGCTTTTCTCAATTGTTGAATAATTGTTTTAATGTATCTGTCGGAAAGTGATAATTTATCGCTGATACTAAGGCTCGTGATGTGCTGGTTTTCTTTGATTATATTTAGAATTTTATTTTGAATTTCCGAAAGTTCTTCAATTTTGGTTGTTTTTATCATTTCATTTGAACCTTCTGTAGGCTGAAGTTTGAAAGTAACCGAAGCCATATCAATGCTATTCTCAAAAATAACCTTTGTATGGGTAGATTCTTCCCATTTCAGCATTTTGTCAAATCCATATCCGGCATTGTCGGCTAGTTTAGCGCACCGGAAAAGTTTTGCCAGTACAGGATTGCGCGGAATAGATA
This sequence comes from Paludibacteraceae bacterium, assembly GCA_031555675.1. Lineage (GTDB taxonomy): Bacteria > Bacteroidota > Bacteroidia > Bacteroidales > Paludibacteraceae > JAISJU01. The sequence continues at coordinate 8,692 of JAVBUB010000165.1, forward strand.
TATCTTTTTTCAACAGGGTATCTATGGGACGCGGAAAAGCGCCCGGATTCTCAAACTCAATTCTATTTGAAAAAACTCTTATGCGAGGTTTGGCCGGACTAAAATAATCTGTATGCATGAGTAAATTTACCAATGCTTCGCGAATGGCGTTAAATTGTAAACTATCCTCAATGGCAATGCCCAGTTCATTCATTTTGAAAGGCATGTCGATTTGTCTTTTTAAACGATCGATAATGGCAAAATAGTATTCCCAGAGGTTTTCCTGTTCTTCCAGTCTGAAAGTATATCTTGTTTGTGCATCTGCATATGAAGTACCGGGTATTTCCAAGAGATCGACCCTGAAATCAGGGAAAATTTTATTGATAGCGACATTGTTCCCCATAAAGAGTAATCCACCATATGTTAAATGTCTACCTTCAGTAATTTGCATTTTTTCCAGAAAATCTTCATCGGATAATGTATTGTAAGGCAAAGCCGGATTAAATCGTACCATATAATCACGATATCTTTTCAAGGTCGTTTTATTCAGGTCTTTTAACGAGGTCTTTTTTACCGGTTGTGCAGACATCGCTCCAAAAAGCTGTTCCCGAAGCATTGCATTTATTTCGGATTCGGATGCTCGTTGATCTCCGCTGGCAGTTCTAATGAAAGTGTTTGAAAGGGTATTGTAAAAAACAGGTTTTTGGACAGAGGCAGGTATGTAGAAAGAAAGTATGGTTAAATTATTAATATTGTATTTTTTACATTTAGGTGTGATGAGAACGTTGAATTTGCTTTGGCTTCTTAGTAATGTGGTAAAAACTTGTTCTATTTTTTCAGGATGACCAATGCCTGTAATTTCAAAATGTTTTCCTTTTTGAGATACTCCCAAAACAACCCATCCTCCTGCAGAATTAGAAAAAGCACTTACTGTTTCCCAAATGTTTTTGGGAAGTTCATGTGAAGCCTCCTTTATCTCAAAATCTTCCCATTCGATGTCAGAAAGTTTATTTAAGAGAGTTTTTTTATCCATTTTCTTATTTAGTCTTCAATATTGCTTCTGCTACAGCTAAATCAAAAGTCGTTGTTATTTTTATATTTTCCCGGTTGCCTGGCACCAAGTTGATGGCATGTCCCGCAAACTCAAAAACACCCGCGTCATCGGTAAAATCATTGATGTTTCCTTGAGCCGCTTGTCGGTAAGCTTCTTTTAGCTTTTGTATATCAAAAACCTGAGGTGTTTGTATGAGCCTGTAGTTGGCGCGATTTACAGCTTTATTGCGATCGTTTTCTACTTTACGGATAGAATCTACGGGTTCTATTGCAGGAATTGCATTTCCCTGCTCTGCTGCTATTTGAAAGCAATTGCCGATGGTTTCCTTAGAAACAAAAGGCCTGACACCATCATGAATACCAACCAATCCCGTATTTTCTTGTATCAGGTTTAATCCGTTTTGCACGGAATGAAAACGGGTTTTTCCTCCCGAAGTAATTTGATGTACGATAGAAAAAGCATGTTTTTTGCACAGCTCATTCCAGAATTCAATTTCCGGTTCCGGTAATACTACAATAATGCCGATATTATTATCATAATGATAAAATGCTTCGATAGTCCGCATAAGGATTGGTTTTTCCTGAATGGGAATAAATTGTTTCGGTAAACCGGCATTCATTCGCAATCCTTTTCCTCCGGCAACTATGATAGCATGTTTTTTTAGATTCATTTTTGGTTTGGCTATTTGCTAGAACAAAGATAAAAATTATAAATTTAGAATGAAGAATTACCGCTATATTATCTGTGCAAAAAAAGGAAACCGTCTTTCCCCCATAAGGGAAAGCGCCTTTACCCTATAAGTGAAACCGGCCTTCCTTTATGGGAGAAAGATTCTTTCCTACAGGGAGGAAAGTATCTCCTGTTTTATTTTATAAAAACTACGTTAAGCTTTTGAAAGATTTATTCTTTATTCTTCATTCTAAATTTAAATTGTACCTTTGTGGGAAATATTTAGGAGTATGAAGAAATATTTTTTATTTGTCTTTTTGTTTTTAAGCACAGCATTTTCTTTGCTGAATGCTCAGGTAAAAAACGATTCGATTGCACCTGCC
>JAVBUB010000204.1:0-26225 GCA_031555675.1 Paludibacteraceae bacterium
ATCGTCAATGCGCGTTTGGGTCATACCCGGAGAAGTTTCGGTTAATCCGTATACACTGGTAATTTGCAGGTACATTTTTTCGCTTACCTGCCTCATCAATTCTATCGGACAAAGGGCGCCGGCCATAATTCCGGTACGCAACGAGGTAAGGTCAAACATGTCGAACATCGGATGGTTGAGTTCGGCAATAAACATGGTAGGCACACCGTACACAGCCGTACATCTTTCTTTGTGTATGGATGCCAATACTACCAACGGATCGAACTTCTCAACCATTACCTGCGTACAACCGTGTGTCAGCACATTCATGGTAGCCAACACCACACCAAAACAGTGGAAAAGCGGCACACAAGTACAAAGTTTATCTTCGGTGGTAAACTTCATGTGTTCGCCTGTTAAGTAACCGTTATTGGCTATATTGTGGTGCGAAAGCATTACACCTTTCGGAAATCCTGTAGTTCCGGAAGTATATTGCATATTTACCACATCGTGGCAGTTTACGGATTTCTTTACTTCCTGTAATTTATTGTCGTCTATGTTATTGCCCAACAGCAAAACCTCAGCGGTATTGTACATACCGCGGTGTTTTTCCTGTCCGATATAAATTACATTTCTCATTTTCGGAAAGCGTTCGCTTCTCAAATGTCCCCTTTCGCTGGTTTTAAGCTCCGGAAGCATTTGGTAAGTCATGTCTACATAATCGCAATCCCAGGTTCCGTCGATAATACAAAGTGTTTGCATGTCCGAGTTTTCGCACAAATACTCCAACTCATGTTGTTTATAGTTTGTATTTACCGTTACGCAAACGGCACCGATTTTGGCGCATGCATACAAAAAAGTCAACCAATCGGGCACGTTAGTAGCCCAAAGTCCCACGTGGTCACCTTTGTTCACACCAATAGCCAATAGTCCTTTGGCCATGTCGTTTACCCTGTTATCAAACTGTTTCCAGGTAAAACGTAAATTACGGTCGGAATAAACCAAATATTCCTTATCAGGAGTAGTTTCGGCCCAATGCTCAAGCCAATCTCCCAATGTTCTATCAAATAGTTGCATAATTATCTAATTAAGAATTTAGAATTAAGAATGAATATAAGAATTAAAAATTGTTTTATCCGTTAGGCAATTCATAATTCTTAATTTTTAATTCTTAATTTATAATGGAGTATAAACTACTGCTAAAATTTTAGCTGTTGCACCTTGGTAAGCGTGTACATGGTGTGATACAATAGAATCATAGTAAATGCTATCGCCTTGACTCAATATGTATGTTTCTTTTCCGTAGTTGATTTCTATAGTACCTTCCAATACATAAATAAACTCTTCGCCTTCATGGCTCGAAGCATTAAATGATGAATTAACGGAAGAAGCGATATCAATGATAAACGGCTCCATGTGGCGACCTGATTTTGCCTTGGAAAGAGCAAAATAATCCATATGCTTGCGCGCCTGATCGGCATTATTTGAAAAACTGATACTTTCTATCTTGTCGGTTTTTCGGGTTACAACAGGACCCAAATCCGAACTATCATCCAAAAATGTACCTAATCTTACACCCAATACCCTGGCAATTTTAATAAGCGGGGCCAACGATGGTAAATTTACATCCTCTTCTATCGAAATAACTTGTTCTACAGTAAGGCCGCTTCTTTCGGCCACTTCTTCTCTGCTGATGTTTTTTGATTCGCGAAGTGATTTAATTTTTTCGCCAACAATAACTGATTCCGGCATATCCTTTTTATTTAATTAAGTTTTAATTTGAAATTTTTCGGTACAAAATTAAATAAATTAATAAAAAAAGCAATGCTTTTTGTGTGAAAATATAATTAAAAGTGATGAAATATTTTAATAACATTTCAATATTAATTTAAAATTTACGAAAATATCTAATCCTTATGCAGCATTTTTAAACTTTCACAGCGTTTATATTTATACTCCTTTTGTTTTTTCATTTATAAAATCTGATTTACCTCAAATTCTTCATTCTTCACTTTTCATTTTTCATTTAATATAATATCTTTGCAGTTTAATAGAAATCAAGAATTCTGTTTGTAAAGTTTGTAATGTTCATAAAGTTATAAGGTTCAGGAAATTCATTCATATGCATTTTTTACCTTATAAACCTTATCACTTTAAAAACTTGATAACTTAAAAATATTAAACAATGCCAACAATTTCATCACGCGGAAACGAAATGCCCGCTTCTCCCATACGGAAGCTGGTTCCATTGGCCGATGCAGCAAAAGCAAAAGGAGTAAAAGTTTATCACCTCAACATAGGGCAACCCGATTTGCCTACTCCCGAAGTGGCGTTGGACGCTATCAGGAATATAGACCGCAAAATACTCGAATACAGTCCGAGCGACGGTAATAAATCGTATCGTGAAAAATTGGTTGGTTATTATCAAAAATACAATATCAACCTTACTGCCGACGATATTATTATTACTACCGGCGGTTCCGAGGCTGTGTTGTTTGCATTCTTATCGTGCCTTAATCCCGGCGACGAAATTATTGTGCCCGAACCTGCCTATGCCAACTATATGGCTTTTGCCATTTCGGCCGGAGCAGTAATACGTACCGTTGTCTCTACTATTGAAGAAGGTTTCGCATTGCCGCCGATCGAAAAATTCGAAGCGCTGATCAACGAAAAAACCAAAGGGATTATGATTTGTAATCCCAATAACCCCACCGGTTACCTGTATACCAAATCCGAAATGAACCAAATACGCGATTTGGTCAAAAAATATGATTTATACCTTTTCTCGGACGAAGTATACCGTGAGTTTATTTACACCGGTTCGCCCTATATCTCGGCATTCCATTTGGAAGGCATTGAAGAAAACGTGGTATTGATAGACTCTGTATCCAAAAGGTATTCCGAATGCGGTATCCGGGTTGGAGCATTGATTACCAAAAACAAGGAGCTGCGCAAAGTGGTAATGAAATTCTGCCAGGCACGCCTCAGCCCGCCACTTATCGGACAAATAGCCGCCGAAGCCTCTTTGGATGCTCCCGAAGAATATGCCCGCGACACGTACGACGAGTATGTAGAGCGCCGCAAATGCCTGATTGACGGACTGAACCGTATTCCCGGCGTATATTCCCCTATTCCTATGGGTGCGTTTTATACCGTAGCACGGTTGCCAGTTGACGATGCAGATAAATTTTGCGCCTGGTGCCTTTCCGAATTCAACTACGAAGGCGAAACCGTAATGATGGCTCCTGCATCCGGGTTTTATACCACCAAAGGCTCCGGGTGTAATGAAGTGCGCATTGCTTATGTATTGAAAAAACACGACTTATCCAGAGCCCTGTTTGTTCTTAAAAAAGCATTGGAAGCATATCCGGGAAGAACAATATTATAATTCAAGATTCAAAGTTCAAGATTCAAAATTTTGGATGGAAATCTTGTTAGCGCACAATTTTGAATCTTGAATATTAAATTTTGAATATTCACTTTTAGGTATTATTTTGAAAAAGCAAAACAGGATATCAAATTTTGAACTTTTTGTTGCCCGCAGAATTCATTTCAGCAACAACAAATCAGATAAAAAGGTTTCTCGTCCTGCTGTGCGTATTGCCACCATAGGAATAGCCATCGGACTGGCTGTTATGATTATAGCTGTGGCTGTTGTTATCGGATTTAAAAAAGAAATCAGGAACAAAGTCATCGGTTTTGGTTCGCACATTCAAATTACCAACCTCGATTCCAATTCTACCTACGAAACAGCCCCGATCGTTGTCGATTCCCAGCTCATAACTTCACTTTCCGCTTTGCCCGAAATAAAGCACATACAACGTTTTGCCACCAAACCGGGCATTATTAAAACCGAAGATCAATTCGAAGGAGTTATACTCAAAGGTATTGATAATGGCTTCGACTGGGATTTCTTCAACAGTAACCTGGTAGAAGGAAGCATCTTATCCTTTCCGGATTCAACGGCAGGCAATGGTATTATCATATCCAAAGATCTTGCTCAAAAACTGCAATTAAAGTTAGGCGACGGTTTTGTTACCTACTTTATACAAGACAAAGTGCGCGCGCGCAAATTTACCATAGAAGGTATTTATGCTACCAATTTCAGCGAATATGATAAGTTGTTTATATTAACAGATATCAGGCACGTACAGAAACTCAATGCATGGGAACCTGATGAAATAAGCGGACTGGAAGTATTAATCAAAGATTATGATCAATTAGAAAAAGCAGCCGATGAAGTATATTTTAAGATTGGCAATCAGTCCGACCGGAATGGCTCCCTTTATTATATACAAACCATTAAAGATATTAATCCTCAGATTTTCGGCTGGTTGGATCTGTTGGATATGAATGTATGGGTTATCCTGATTCTGATGTTGGCGGTGGCCGGTTTCAATATGATTTCGGGATTATTAATTATTATCCTCGAAAAAACAAATATGATTGGTATTTTAAAAGCCATTGGTTCCTCCAATTGGTCTGTCCGGAAAATATTCTTGTATCAATCTATTTTTCTGATTGGCAAGGGAATGCTCTGCGGAAATATCATCGGATTATCTTTATGCCTCATTCAATATTTTACAGGCATTATTACGCTCGATCCCAATGTATATTATATTGCCGAAGTACCTGTTTCTATAACTTTTTTTTCATGGCTATTACTCAACATTGTAACCTTTATTGTTTCAATATTGATGTTGGTGGGGCCTTCTTATCTTATCTCAAAAATCAGTCCGGCCAAATCCATCCGGTTCGAATAATCAAGTTTTGCCAATAATTTGTTGTCGCACTTTAGTAAATGAGGTATTTTCTTTTTCTTTTTTACTTATTTAGAACCATTTATTAACATCGGAGATGTGCTATTATGGCCCATATTTAATTCAAGATTCAAAGTTCAAGATTCAAAATTATCTGTAAAACATCCTCAATGCGTAATGTTGAATCTTAAATGTTGAATTTATTACCCTTTACACCTTTGCGTAACTTTGTGTTCTTTGCGGTTAATTTATTTTAAAACCGCAAAGAACACAAAGTTACGCAAAGAATGAATTTGTATATCTGCATCAAGCATGTAATGCTTTCTGTTATTAGTAAGAAATATCACAAAAACATTTTCTATACGAGCTTTGCAGAAAAAAATATTCAATTTTAGACTATATTTAATTCAAAGTTCAAGATTACCCGAAAACATCCTTGGTACGTAATATTGAATATTAAATCTTAAATTTTGAATTTATTATTCTTTAGACCCTTTGCGTAACCTTGCGCTCTTTGCGGTCAATTTATTTTAAAACCGCAAAGAGCGCAAGGTTACACAAAGAATGAATTTACAAGTCTTTATTTAAGTGAATAAATAAACGAGATATTGCAATGTTGTTTGCTTTATCTAATCATTTACTGGAGATTAAAAAGCGCCATAATACTTATCGTAAATTTTTTGATACGCTTCTGTCTGCAAAAAAGATTCCAGAAAATCATCCAAAGCTTTTTCCAGCCCGGGAGATTCTTTTCTGAATGCCCATGCGCCTATTTGAGTGAATCCGACCGGAGTTTCCAGATCAAGGTTGGATATTTTATATAAATGGGCAGAACGTTCATCATATACCGCGTAATCTATATCGCCATTGGATACCATATATAAAAGCTGGCTACTGCTCGATAACTTATCGTGTTCCACCATATATATAGTATCCCCGATTTCCTCTGCCAGATTTTTAATACGCAGCATATAGGGCGAATTTTTCGTTACGTGCAGCGTTTTTCCGGCCAGATCGAGTTGATTTCGAATTACATTGCTGTCCGAACGCTGTACTAACACCTGCCTGTTCTGCAATATCGGTCTGGTAAAATCGACCTTATCTCTTAGTTCGCTTGTAATTAATATATTACGGGCAATAATGTCATACTGCCCTTTTTCGAGTCCATCTATGCTTTCATTTAAACTGTTTTCTCCCGAAACTTTCAACTTCAAACCCATACTATCGGCAAAATGTTTCACAAGTTCATACTGAAAACCACGAATAGTATCATTATCCTTATTATACGTAAAGGGAGATTTGAGCATGACCACACGTAATATTCCTTTTTTCTTGATTTCAGGAAAATCCCTGTAACTATTGAAATCTGTAAAAAACAACAGCATAGCTACTAAAAAAAAGAAAAAGCAGGATATCAGCAGTACTATTTTTCTATTCATGATAGCAAATTTAAGATTTAATACTGAATTAAATTCAGAACAAGATTCAGGATTTTCCGTATTGGATAATTTCTCTCCTTTTAACGTTGTATTTACTTATTGAATTTAAATTTCAAGACCCTCAAAGTATTTAATCTTTTCATAATTTTGAATTTTAAATCTTGAATTCTATTCTTAATCATAAAAATTCCAAGACAATCCCAGCTTAAACATCGAAGGATTGATCGGGTAGGTAGTCATAGAGAAATAATTCGGTTTCGAAATATCATAATTGGCATGGTAATACATAACAAAAAAGCGCATACGTTTTAAATGAAAGTTTCCATACACGTTGAAAACCGGATAATCTCCCACTTTTTCTTTTTTCTGCATTTGAAACTGTCCCGTAGCAGGCATATACAGAGGAGCATAATAAGCCGTATTGTAATGCACATCTACTCCCAGTTGTACAGTCAGTACCTTGAAAAACTTCTTGATAAAATACAAGTTATGATATAAACACAAAGCAGGCAAAGGCAATACCTCCTGTTTGCTTGATGTTTGGTAAATAACCCGATTTTCCAACCGGAAAGGACCCACAGCAAAATCCTGTCTTAAATCCAATGCCAATACCTGAATATTATCATTATCTTCCTGCGGCATTCCATTTTCGTCAAAATAAATATAACTGGAAAGGTTTTCTACACCGGCATTAAAATTGAAACGCCAGCGGGGAATGGTTAACCGTCCGCTTAAATGAGTTTTATATTGGTGATGATCATAACTATTTTCCCATTGATAATGATTAGATTGATAGTATGTAAGGAAATAATCCGGTTTTTTCTTGTCAAAAAATCCTTGAGCCGATAATACTACCGTATCTTTCCACAACCTGAAGAGGTTCGAAATATTTCCAATAACATTAAAGTCTCCTACATAATCACCCAACACCGAAATCTCTCCCGAAGCATCATATTTAAATCTTTCGCCAAGATGCTTGGCGAGCACACCTCCAACCGACAAGTTATTTTTATTGATATTGGATAAGTGCATAGTAGAATCCACCAAGGATCTGTATTCACGGAAATCATAGCTCGCATAAGCTGTTAACCCGAAACGTGCAATCCGGTTGAATTCCTCGTTCAGCGAAATCCCCAACGTGTTTTTTAAAGAAGCATAACTGGCCGTGTCATTGGTTATACTATCATTCCAAAAACTATTATTATAAAAATTACCGGTTTTATAACGCTCAACATAACTCCTGGCATCAGTTTCAAATTTAATGGTATGTGTAATGGTAGTAACCGGAATAAAATCGGTTTTGGTCGAATCTTGCGCATTTGTCCTTTCAAATCCGAAGTGATATTTCTGATTATAAAAAGCAGTCCAGTTACGAAGCCTGGATAAAGTGGAATCTGGCAGATTAACCGGAATATCTATCGATTCGAAAGAACCTCCGATGCTATCTCTCATGGCTTGTGGATCGGTAACATAACGTTCATCCTGAATTCCACCGTTTTCTTTATTCTTAAAACTATTAATAGAGACCATTCCATGAGCTTCGTAGTGCTTGCCCAAGTAGCTGCCAAACAGTCCGCCCGTAACATAATTGGTCGACTGATTTTCATACATCCCTCGCCCATAAATGTAATCTGCCAAAAAACCTACATTCAATTTTGATGTCGCGTTAACCGAAAACAAAGCGTTAAATCTTTCTTCTCGTCCAAAAGCAGGGCCGCCACGATAATAAGCTATATTGGTAAAGGGTGTTTTAGTATCATAAAACTTATAATCGGATACAGATTTATAGTAACTGTTATAAGGTTTCAGGAATAAGAAATCGGATTTTTGCACCCTGTCGAAATAAATTTTAGGTTCGAGTGGAGAACCAAGATTACCACCAAAAGCATTGGCTATACCATACACATGATCCGTAGTAGTATTCTGGAAATTAACCGCCGAAGTATCGGGATCAACAGGTTTGATGATACCCAGATTTTCAGTTACATTCCATGCCTTGACATGCCTGATTGAATCTTTTTTCGGCGTTTTTTCGGCATTATTTTGTGAAAAAACAGGAAAAAAGATAGTCAACAAAAATATAATGGCAGCAATATTTCTTTTCACAGGTAATGGATTGTATCTTTTAAATTTCTTGCATGCAAAGATATAAAAATAGTTGAAAAGCATATAATTCTTTCGTATGATTCGCTTTGCTATATAATTTTACTCAGTAACCGAAACTATTTTCAATACAAATTGTTTATTACCAATAACTGACTTTTTGTCATCAGATTTGCTATGGCAAATAAATTGATGCCTTGCTTTTTAGTGTTGTGAAACGCTAAAAAGAATTAAAGGCGGATGTTTATTCAATCTTTCTTCTTTGAGGGATATTTGACCTCTCCCCCCGCTCTCCCCACAAGGGAAGGAGCTACGGGGCTATAATTTGTTATGTGTTTTATTATGCTCTTCATGGACAAGGAAAAATTGGCAAATTTCAAATCATTTCCTTTTATTCAAAATTATCCGGCAACATTATTCCCGAGTAATCTTGAATTTTGAATCTTAAATTAAAAACTTTATACAAATGAATTTTAACAACTTTACCACCAAATCCCAGGAAGCCGTTCAACAGACTATAGATCTGGTAAAAAATTCAGGACAACAAGCCATAGAAACTCCCCATTTGCTGAAGGGTATTATGGAAGTTGGCGAAAGCGTTACTAATTTCATATTCAGCAAACTTGCGGTAAGCCCACAGGCTTTGAACACCATTTTAGACAGAATGATCAATGCCTTTCCGAAAGTATCGGGCGGAGAACCTTATTTTAGTCGCGAAACCAACGATATCTTGCAAAAATCCATTGATTATTCTAAAAAAGATGGCGACCAGTTTGTTTCGCTGGAATATATGTTATTGGCGCTGGTAACCGGAAAAAATCAGTTGTCAAACACTTTCGCGGAGTATAACATCAACGAAAAAAATGTGCGCGCTGCCATTCAGGAACTAAGACAAGGCAACAATGTTACTTCGCAATCGGCCGAAGACACTTATCAATCTTTGTCGAAATATGCTGTTAACCTCATCGAAAAAGCCCGTGCCGGAAAACTTGACCCGGTAATAGGGCGTGACGAAGAAATAAGGCGGGTACTGCAAATACTGAGCCGCAGAACCAAAAACAATCCGATACTAATTGGTGAACCCGGCACCGGAAAAACCGCCATTGCCGAAGGTTTGGCACATCGGATTGTACGTGGAGATGTACCCGAAAACCTGCAAACCAAGCAACTTTATTCACTCGATATGGGCGCCCTTATTGCGGGAGCCAAATACAAAGGCGAATTTGAAGAGCGATTAAAATCGGTAGTTAACGAAGTAATTAATTCCGACGGGGAAATTATTCTGTTTATCGATGAAATACATACATTAGTAGGAGCCGGAAAAAGCGAAGGTGCCATGGATGCCGCCAATATATTAAAACCAGCGTTATCACGCGGGGAACTGCGGGTTATCGGAGCTACAACCTTGGACGAATACCAAAAATATTTTGAAAAAGACAAAGCCCTCGAACGCCGTTTCCAGGTAATTATGGTAGAAGAACCCGACGAGCTAAGTACCATTTCTATTCTCCGTGGATTAAAAGAAAGATATGAAAACCACCACAAAGTGCGTATCAAAGACGATGCTATTATTGCCGCCGTGGAACTTTCGAGTCGCTATATTTCCGATCGTTTTTTGCCGGATAAGGCCATTGACCTGATGGACGAAGCGGCTGCCAAACTGCGTATGGAAGTGGATTCGGTGCCCGAAGATCTAGATAAAATAGAGCGCAATATTAAGCAACTGGAGATTGAACGCGAAGCTATTAAGCGTGAAAACGATACCAAGAAACTGGAACAGTTGAACAAAGAAATTGCCAACCTCAAAGAAGAAGAATCGAAGCACAAAGCCAAATGGCAATCGGAGCGCGATGTAATCAACAAAATACAACAGGCCAAAATTGACATTGAGAACTTTAAATATGAAGCTGATCGCGCCGAACGCGAAGGTAATTATGGAAAAGTAGCAGAAATTCGCTACGGAAAGATCAAAGAAGCCGAAAAAGATATTGAGAAATATCAGGAAGAATTGCAAACCTTGCAGGGAAGTTCTGCCATGATTAAAGAAGAAGTGGACAGCGAAGATATTGCCGATGTAGTGAGTCGCTGGACAGGAATTCCCGTGAGCAAAATGATGCAAAGCGAAAAAGATAAGTTGCTCTATCTGGAAGTAGAGCTACACAAACGCATTATCGGACAGGAAGAAGCCATTACCGCCATTGCAGATGCTGTGCGTCGCAGCCGTGCAGGATTGAACGACCCGAAACGCCCCATTGGTTCTTTCATTTTTATGGGAACAACAGGGGTTGGTAAAACCGAGCTAGCCAAAGCATTGGCAGAATTTTTATTTGACGACGAAAACATGATGACACGTATTGATATGAGCGAATATCAGGAAAAATTTTCGGTAACACGACTCATCGGTTCACCTCCCGGATATGTGGGTTATGACGAAGGTGGACAATTAACCGAAGCCATTCGCCGCAAACCTTATTCGGTAGTGTTGTTTGACGAAATAGAAAAAGCGCATCCGGATGTTTTCAATATCCTGCTACAGGTGCTGGACGACGGAAGGCTTACCGATAACAAAGGCCGTGTGGTTAACTTCAAGAATACAATCATTATCATGACTTCAAATTTGGGTTCGAACATTATACGCGATAATTTTTCAGAACTAACGGAAGATAACCGCGAAGAAGTGATCGAAAAAACCAAAAACGAGGTTTTCGAACTGATGAAGAAAACCATTCGTCCCGAATTCCTGAATCGTATTGACGAACTGATCATGTTTACTCCGCTCGATGATAAAGAAATAGCACAGATTGTACGCTTGCAGATTAACCAGGTAGCCAAAATGTTGAAACAAAACGGTGTTCAATTGGATGTTACCGACGCTGCCATCGATTACCTTGGCAAAGAAGGATATGATCCGCAATTTGGAGCCCGTCCGGTAAAACTTGTTATACAGCGCGAATTACTGAACGAGTTATCCAAACAGCTTATTGCGCAGACCGTAGATAAATCGAAACCCATTAAGGTAGACGTAAAAAAAGGAAGATTAACCTTTGAAAATTAAAAAAAGCACATTGAGTCTTGTTTCGAATTTCAAACGAAGCAAGACTTTTTTATGCAATAACCAAATCATCTTTTTACATCATGAAATACAAACATAAAAGTCCCCTTAAGGATAAAGATTAGTCATATATAAATTGATATAATTCAAAAATTTATTATCTTTGTTATCTTCGTTTACTTAAAACTACTCTAAGATTATGATTATAGATAAAGTTAAGATTTACAACAAACAAAATGATACCCGTTTGAACTTAAAAGCCGTTTTCTTTGATATGGACGGCGTTATTTTCAACTCTATGCCTTATCACGCACAAGCGTGGGTATATGCTTTAACTTCGGTCGGCGTTCCTTTTACACCTTATGATGTATACATGAACGAAGGTCGCACCGGTAGCGCCACCATCAACTCGGCTTTTATGGATGCTTTCGACCGCGAAGCCACTCAAGAAGAGATAGAACGGATTTATAAAATAAAATCCGATAAATTCGACGAGCTGAATACTATCAACGCTGTAGAAGGAGTTCATGAGCTGCTCAAAAAAATTAAAGCGCAAGGACTACCCGTTTATATTGTAACCGGATCCAACCAAAGTAGTTTATTCAACAACTTGGATGTACACTTTCCCGGAATCTTCAACAAGAACAACATTATCTGCGCCAACGATGTAAAGATAGGAAAACCACATCCCGAACCCTACTTAAAAGCATTGGAGAAAGCAAAACTACAACCATCGGAGGTTATTGTTGTAGAAAATGCACCACTTGGAGTAGAATCTGCCAGAGCTGCCGACATCTTTACCGTAGCCATCAACACCGGAGTATTGGAAGAATTTATTCTCGACAAATCAGGTGCAAATGTTATTTATCCTAAGATGTTCGATCTTACCCGTCGCTGGGATGAGTTTTACGAGTACGTAAAATAACGCCACACAATCTCAAAATCAACTTATTAACAATACATAGAAAGGTCGTTTGAATTCAAACGGCCTTCTCTTTTTAATTTTGGTTAAAAAGATTTAAAATATATACATAAAAATAAGATTAATAGTCTATTAGATATAATATTTTATTATTTTTGCAATCCATTTATATTAGAATAAACAAAATGAAGTAATCTAACTAACTTGAATTTTAGTTTTTTATAGAAAGCGACTGACTTAAACTTAAAAACTTCTTATTTGCCATGAAAAACAAATACACTGACTTAATAGAGCAAACATTTGAGTTCCCAAATGAAGAATACTCCGTTCAGGACAACAACTTATTATGGTTTGGCGTACCTTTAATGGATGTTATCAAACAATATGGCACACCCTTGAGGATTGCTTACTTGCCAAAAATCTCACACAATATACAAAGAGCCCGTAGAATGTTTAACGTAGCCATGGCCAAAGTAGACTACGATGCGTCTTATCATTACTGCTATTGCACCAAAAGTTCGCACTTCTCTTTTGTAATGGAAGAAGTTCTGAAAAATGGCGCGCATATCGAAACATCTTCGGCATTCGATATCAACTTATTGGAAGCATTGCATGAATCCGGTCACCTTAAGAAAGAAACTTTTGTGATTTGTAACGGATTCAAAAGGCCTCAATATGTAGAGAACATTCAGAATTTAATGAGACTTGGATTCGACAATGTAGTGCCTATCCTTGACAATAAATTCGAACTGGATCTGTTGTTGAAAGATTTTGATCAGAAGTTTAAAGTGGGTATCCGTATCGCTTCGGAAGAAGAACCTAAGTTCGATTTTTATACATCCCGCTTAGGAATCAGGTACAATGATATTATACCTTATTACCTGGAAAAGATTAAAAAGAATAAGCAAGTGAAACTAAAAATGTTGCACTTCTTTATCAATACCGGAATAAAAGATACGTCATATTACTGGAACGAATTGAACAAAGCCGTAAACTTATATTGCGAGCTCAGAAAAGAAAGTCCGGAACTCGACAGCCTGAATATTGGCGGCGGTTTACCCATTCAGGCTCACCTTGATTTTGTATACGACTACGAATACATGGCCGAAGAAATTGTATTTCAAATCAAAACGATATGCGCCCAAAACGGAGTTCCCGAACCTAATATTTTTACTGAATTCGGCTCTTATACCGTTGGAGAAAGTGGTGCCATGCTTTACTCTATTGTGAACCAGAAACAGCAAAACGACCGCGAACGTTGGAATATGATTGATAGTTCTTTTATTACCACGCTACCGGATACCTGGGCCATCAACCAGCGTTTCCCATTTTTGGCCATCAACAACTGGGACTCTGAATACGAACGGGTACATTTGGGCGGATTAACTTGCGACAGCGAAGACTTTTATAATGCCGAGGCACACTCCAATGCCATATTTTTACCCAAAATGCAGGAAGAACGCGAGCAATACATCGGTTTCTTTCACATGGGAGCTTACCAGGAATCGCTAAGCGGATTCGGAGGAATACAGCACTGCTTGTTACCTGCCCCTAAAATGGTGGTAATAGATATTGATGAAGATGGAGAATATTACACCAAACTTTTTGCCAAAGAACAAAGCTACAAATCAATGCTTAAAATTTTAGGTTATTGATAAGTTCAATGTAAAATATCTAAGAATATGACAAAAATGGGGAAGAGGGCTAAAGTTTTAAGTAGTAAGTTCTAAGTTTTAAGCTTTTGAATCATGATGTAAATTTAATACATTTAATTTAAGACTTTTTCTACAAAGCTCGTATAGAAGCTTTTTTGTGATCTTTCCAACTAATAACAGAAAGCATTATATGCTTGATGCAGATATAGAAATTTATTCTTTGCGTAACTTTGCGCTCTTTGCGGTTAATTTATTTTAAAACCGCAAAGTTACGCAAAGAACTAAAGAGTAAAGTTTTAAGCCGTAAGTAATAAGTTCTAAGCTCATTACCAGTGCGCTATATATGCCCGAAAACTTAAAACTTATTGCTTAGAACTTAGAACTTATAACTTAATAAAAGGTCTATATACCATAAAACTTTATATCCCATTTTATAAAAAGCAATACCGACCGAACTAATGTTTTTTGTAATTTTCTTATTTTCAGATATATAAATCGCTCAAAATATCACTTAACTTATATTTATCAATAAAATATATTAATTTTCATATTTTTTATGAACAATTCTTTTTGTTCATTGTTTATTTAAACGAAAAGGTATTAATGACTAAAAAATATTTAATCGTTTAACTAAAATAATAAAGAAAGTATGAAAAAACTAATTATTCCATTATTGCTTGGAGCCTTTATGTTGGCTTCGTGCGAAAAAGATCCGGATTTTTCGAAATTAGATGAAGACTTTGTCGTTTTAACGAAGTATGATAAAACATACAACTTTAAAGACAATGCAAAGACGTTCTACATTTCGGATACTATTACATTAATTTCTGATGATGCCACCAACCCGGCATGGTGCAACAGCACTTCCCAGCAAATTATTGATCAGATTAAGAACCAATTCATTAGCTATGGCTACACTTTTCAGGCGCCAGATCCCGCTAATCCTGATGCATTTACTGCTCAATACCTCATTTCGGTAGTAGCTTTTAAAGATGCGCAAACAGTTATTTATTCGTATAACTGGGATCCATATTGGTTTGATTATTACGATTGGTACGGTTGGTATTGGTGGTGGGACGGATACGCTCCATATTATCCTTACTATCCATATGTATATGGATATGAATATAATGTTGGTACTACTTTAATCGAAATGGTTGATATGCAAACAACAGATTCGCAAGGACATCCTATTCGCTGGAATGCAATTCTCGGAGGAATGTTAAATACAGGCAACGATATGCTATACGAGCAAGACGCTATCAGTCAGGCATTTCAGGATTCGCAATCGTATCTCAAAGTTAATTAATGTTTAATTTTAATCAGATCATTACAATGAAAACAAAAATAATATACATCTTATGTGCAATTTCATTCATTAGCTTTGGAGCCAATGCACAAGAAGACAGACAAGGGAAAGTTGATGTATCGGGACAGTGGCAAATAGGAATCCCATTCAACGACTATGTGGACAACAATGCCAGCGGCTGGGGTGCTAACGTTGAAAGTCATTATTTTATAGCAAACCAAGTAGCTATCGGTGGATTCATATCATATCAAACATTTATGAATTACTTTCCAAAAGAAACCATGACACTTGATGGCCCGAGTTATGGTGGTGCCGTAACCATGGACAGGTATCAAACTATTTATGAATTGCCTTTCGGTGTTTCAGCCCGTTATCATTTCATGTCAAGCACCGGTATATTCGATCCGTATGTAGCCTTGAAACTGGGTGCTAATTACAGCATTCAACGCAGATATTACAACGTATATGAAGGATACTCTGAAAACTGGGGATTTACAGTACTTCCGGAATTAGGAACCATGATTTTTCTGGATAGTAACAAACATGTTGGTTTTCATTTAGCTGTATTCTACAACTATGCTACCAACCAAAGTGATAATGATGCTATTGATGTAGATGGAATAAGCTCTTTAGGATTCCGTGTCGGTATGAATTTCAGGTTTTAATTAATATTTTTCACACACACGAATGGAGGTGTTTCCTGTAGGGGGAAACACCTCTGTTTTTTTGTAAGTTTTTAGGCAGAACGAAAAGATACTGGCTGCAGGTCGCTGCCTGTACGCGTAGAGACGTTGCGCGCAACGTCTCTACAATCCAAAAAATAAGTGGACATTATATACCCTGAATACTTTTGTTTATACTTGTATAAAAATTCTTAGGTCAAGCTTAGAATACATTAATCCATATTATTAAGTTTAATCTATGTATGTTTTTTAAAACAAATCAAGGGTTGAAAGTTTTATTGACTTTCAACCCTTGATTTATAATTTTGTTCCAAGTATTTTATTTTACCGGTTTCTTAAGTATTACAGTAGAATTTTTCGCTCTGGCTCCACGGAATTTAGATATTTTCTCATCCAGTTTTCCTGTCTTTTTATCATGAAGTAACATACCTCTTAATTCGGCCGGAGTGTATGCATTAGGGTTTCCCATGGATACCACCGATTGTGTTTCGGTATTACCAAATTGTTTAGAACGGGCAGATTTAGCAGTAGAATACACCGGAGTACTTTGCATGACTCCGTTTTTAAATTCCAATGGTTTCCCACTGGCTGCTGTTATAAAATAGAAATTATTATCTTCGTTTACTTCCGATATTTTATCAAAAGCATCGGCTATTAGTACCAGATAATATTTTCCGGTTATATCCGGCATCGGATAAGTTATTTTAAAACCATCTGCACCATATTCTTCGAAACCTATTATTTTTCCGGGTTCAACTTTGGCATTGTTCCACCAGCCACCCGAAAGGGTATAATCCGGATCGTATTCATCATCTCCCTCCCCGAATTCATCCGTGTAATAATCTTCAAAAATTATCTGATAATCATTGCCATCGGTAGCATTGTAATACATATACACCACCGACCATTTCTGACTTGGATATATGGTTTCATCTCCTGAGTTATATACTTGATAAACCATATCTCTCCATTTCGGGTCATTATTGTGTTCTTCGCTTATCTTATCTACAGCACTATAAGCCAGCAAATCATATCCGGAACTTAAGTTTCCGGTTATAGTTCCGCCACTGGCAGAAATAGAATTAACGTTTTGAGCCACAAAAGCGGCAAAGCAAAATTTAGTCAAAAAGAAATTATAATCCACCCAAATATCGCCATTCTCTCCCCAGGTAGTTCCCCATGAGTTTCGTACCCGAAAAGCGTTTTTAGAGTCATTATATCCAATCAATACCATAGCATGGTAAGCGTGTTCCATACCCGGGTTATTATAAGTGTCATCTTTGATAACAGATGAGTTTTTCCATGTCATAAAAAGGTCACCAAGCCTTGCTCCGAAAGCAATAGGACGTCCGGCATTCAGGTAACCTTTAAAATTATCAAGCGTCATACCGTCCGATTTGCCATTTTCATTATAGGCTATTTTACGGTAATTAGACAGTTTGTTACTAGAATCTCCTTTTTTATCTCCGGTACATGGAGTTGTACCTGCTACTTGGTAAGGAACAGTATTCATAGAAGCAGCTCCGTCCGAAATAAGGGCATCCATAGCCGGTTCAAAATTAGTTCCGCCACATCTATCTCCTTTGCTATCCGACGGAATATTTAACCACAACGCTTTAGGGCTGGTTTGATTAGCCGAAGTACTCAAACTTAATGTATTCCATCCTTTTTCGATACCATTCAACGCTGTTTTTAGGTTATAACCAACCGCCCAAACCACACAGGTTCCATATTGTCCTTGGTCGCCAACAGGTGGAAATTTATCGGATAAATCTACCAATGATTTCAAATTAGAGGTATCATCGTCAAATGGAACAATGTCACTCGGGATATCATCCAAGTTCTCTTTCTCTGCCAGCCAGCCTGTTTCCGAAACAATTTTAAACAATTGGTCGAGAAGGGATATAATATCACCACCTCCTTCCTCACAGCTTTGTAAGGTAAACGAAATGGGCAATAAAGCTGCCAGGAATATCAAAAAATGTTTTTTAATTTTATTTTTCATATTGATGTGATTAAGAAAGTCGGTTATAAGGACAAGTAAGTTTACCAGTAAACAAAAATAAGATATTCGTTTATTTGTCTACTTTATAATAGCATATCTATTTCATTTTCTTTACAAAAAAAGCTCCCGACATATCTATCGTTTTTATATTGGAATCGGAATTGCTTATTTTGAGATCATCAAGAAAATATGTATTTTCAAAATTAGCGTCAGCCGCAAATGTTGTTTGATTGAAATAGACAGGGCTCATAAATTTAGCCGACAGAAATCCTGCATTTGCTTCGAAAGTAACATAATTAAAATAGCAGTCGCCATCTACTGTCAACATATCGAAATCTGCTTGTTTTTTAAATAAGGCATTATTAAATAGAAGTTTACCTCTTGCATTTGTTTGCTGCAACGAAACCGCATCTTGAAATTTAGCATCGGTAAAAAAAAGATTACCCTGAAATAAGGCATTAATCATATAAAATGTTTTTTCTGTTTCTATTTCTACAAAATAGCTATCTTTCGACCAAACGGTAATATTATTGAAAGTCGCATTTTTTCTGAAAACAGATTTACTGAAATTAACGGTTCCAGCCACCACTGCATTATCAAAATTAACGTTACCTCTGAAATCACAATTCAGGAAAACAAGGTTATTTTTAAAAGAAGTTCTTATAGGTATTGTTTTTTCGATGCTGTTGGATGTTACTTTACCGATAAAAACACAATTACTGAAAAATATATTAGAAGAAATCACAGTTTGAAGGCCTTGAGCATTTAATGCAAATGGAGCAAGAGCCAGAGAAAAATCCAAGTCATCCATAATGATTTTATCTGCAATCATTACCGTTTTTCCTTTTTTTATTTCTTTCAGGATATCCGACGACTTAAGCTCTTTCTTCTCAATTCCGGAACAAGATACACAACACAAGATAGAAGAAAAAACAAGGAGTATAAATTTACGCATAACTGAGTCTTTTTTTGTCTTTCAAAGATACAAAAAATGATTCATATAGAAATTTACCGACAAAAATAAAAAATGAAGAAAAATGACTTTATTCTTATATTTTTAATCAGGCTGTGCAAAAAGATCTTTTTGTTTGCCATCGTAGCGTTTTTTTACTTCGGTCCAATTAACCACATTCCAAAAGGCTTTTATATAATCGGCTCTTTTATTCCTGTATTTGAGGTAATAAGCGTGGTCCCATACGTCAAGTCCCAAAACAATAACATCATTTTTGGAAGAATTGGGATCCAAACCTGAATACATTAACGGGTTGTTTTGGTTGGGAGTAGATATGATATAAAGTTCTCCATTCGGTTTTTTCATTAACCACGCCCAGCCGGAACCAAAACACGATAACGCCAAGTCTTCGAATTGCTTTTGAAAAGATTCGAAAGAATCAAAATTTTTCTCAATAACATCTTTCATTTCTTTTGAAATGGGAGTTGTATTGGGTGGAGCCAACATAGTCCAAAACAGACTATGGTTGTAATATCCTCCGCCATTATTCGTGATCGGAGTTTTTAGTTCGGAAGGAAGCGTATTCAGGTTTTTGAACAAATCTACAAGATTCTTTTTCTGAAGATCGGGGTATTTCCTTAATGCATTATTCAGGTTATTCATATACGTAAAATAATGGTTGTTGTAATGAACATACATGGTTGTACTATCAATATAGGGCTCCAGCGCGCCATATGAAAAATTCAGATTTATGGGATTGAATTGTGCAAAACCTCCTTGAACAAATGCAAAGAATAAAAATGTGAATAGAATTGGTTTTTTCATTGTTTTGACCTTTTATGTTATAATAAATAAAACAACGTTGATGCGGAAAAAGTTTTGTATCTTTGAATAATTCAATAAAAACAAAACGCGGATATAGCAAGCAAATGTAGCCTGTTATATCCACGTTTTTTAAATTTCTATATTTTTACTTCTTCTTAAACCGGTATAGTTTTATGAATTTATCTTTGAAAGTGATATTTTCATAAATACCTTCAAAATTTTCTGCTCCCGGTCCGTAAGCATATACCGGCACGGGCGATCCGGTATGATCGCCGGTGGTAAATTTCAATGTTACTTCGCCGGTAGCAAAATTACCATCGGCAATAATCATTCCGCCTGTTTCATGGTCGGCGGTAATAACCACCAATGTATTGGGATGGGTTTTGGCAAACTCAAGCACCACGGCTATTGTTTTATTGAAATCCATCATTTCCTCCAATAAGTAGTTGGTATCATTTTGATGTCCGCCCCAATCTATTTGCGAACCTTCGATCATCAGGAAAAAGCCTTTTTTATTTTTAGACAGGATATCAAGGGCTTTTTGTGTACTTTGGGGAAGCATATTACCTCTTTCGTGCGCTTTACCTGGATGATCTTCATATAATAACCCGGCAACTTTCCCGGATTGCACATTCGATAAACTGGCCTCGTCCAAACAAATCTGATAACCTTTGGCTTTCAATTCTTCAATCAAATTGCGCTTATGAATGCTTTTTTCAAAATACTTACGTCCTCCGCCAATAAATACATCGATGTTTGTATCCAGAAAATCGGCCGCAATTTCTTTATCCATTTTCCGGCTGGGCTCGTGGGCTACAAACGACGCAGGAGTTGCATGAGTTACGGTACAAGCTACTACTACGCCTGTTGCAAGTCCATTTTCGGAAGCAACATGCAGAATCGATTTTACATCGGTGCTATCAGGCGCTTGCCCTATCATGCCGTTCCTCGTTTTAATACCACAGGCCAAAGCGGTTCCTCCGGCTGCCGAATCGGTAATGTAATTATCAAACGAGTAGGTTTTGGAAAGTCCGATATAAGGAAATTCCTCAACATTCAGTTTATTACCATTGTGGGTCATGCCCGCATACATCTGGTTCAATCCCATGCCATCGCCAATCATAAAAATGATATTTTCTACTTTCTTACCTTTTCCGTAAGAGGGCAATGCTATAATGGCAATACTAAAAAATGCAATGAGTAATTTTTTCATTATTGTAGTTTTGTTAATTCTTCAAATTTTTTCGTATAAAAATAAGATATTTATTTCACGATATTGATATATCTTAATTGGGGATGAAAATTTATTTGCCAAGTTTCGCACGGATCTTGAGTAACTCTTCTTTTACTTTTGTCAGGCTGTATACTATTTTTCCATTACGCTCTGCATCGTCTTTTTTCAGACTTTTCAGTTTTTCCTTAGCACCTTTAATGGTTAGTTTCTGGCCTCGCAACAAATAGTGAATAGTTTTGATATCTTCGATATCTTTCTCGGTATAAGAACGGGTTCCTTTTTTATTGGTGTGAGGTTTTGGAAAACCGAATTCTTTTTCCCAAAAACGCAAAGTAGACTGGCTTTCGTGAAACATTTCCGCTACTTTACTGATGGACTTATAATAGCTTTTATCCTCGTTTTCCATATAAATTATTATTTACGGGGTATTTTTAATACTTGTCCTACTTTTATATTGCCGTTACTGATGCTATTAGCGCTGGCTATGTCATTGGTAGTTACTCCGGTAAATTTCTTGGAAATAGACCAAAGCGTATCTCCTTGTCTTACAGTATAGGTAGACGCAGAAGAACTTGTAGAAGAACCTGTGTTACCTCCATAGGAGTTATTGGTATATATAATAAGCCGTTGTCCTTGATTGATAGAATTAGATTTTAAATTGTTCCATCTCTTAATAGATGCGACGGAAACGCCATGTCGGGAAGCTATCTTACCTAGATAATCTCCGGATTTTACACGGTAGTAGACTTTATTTCCGGTTCCAGATGAAGCAGCAGTATAATAGCCACTTTGAGAAGGAGCTACTTCCGCCCTTAGATTATTAACCAGTTCATCGGCTTTGTAAACAAGGATGGAGTCTTTTCTTTCGATAAATGAACTTGTTTGGTTCTGTGGCAGGCATAGAGCATACTCGCATATGTTACCGGGGATAATATCCCGGCGGTATTGTGGATTCATATAGCGAAGTTCTTCAATCGGAATATTTAATACACTGGCAATTTGTTGCAGGTGTATTCTTTCTTTTACCATTATGGTGTCTGTTATCACAGACATGTCGGCTATTTCTACAGGACATAGGTTGTGTAGTTCATAATAGTTCATTACATAATTGGCGGCAATAAATGCGGGTACATAACCTCTTGTTTCTTTGGGTAGGAAATAATAAATTTCCCAATAGTCTTTTTTACCTCCGGCTCTGCGAATGGCTTTGTTTACATTTCCGGGACCACAGTTATAAGCGGCAATGGCCAAATGCCAATCGTTGTATATGTTATACAGGTCTTTTAAATATTTTACCCCGGCTTGTGTTGATTTAATAGGATCGCGACGTTCGTCAATAAGGTTGTTCACATTTAGCCCGTATACTTTTCCAGTACCAATCATAAATTGCCATAAACCGGATGCACCGGCTTTTGAAAAGGCATTGGCATTAAGTGCAGATTCTATAACAGGAAGGTATTTTAGTTCCAAAGGCATATTTTGCTCTTCTAACGCTTGTTCGAATATGGGGAAATAGTATTTACTTAGTCCTAGCAGTCTTTTTACCTGATCGCGACGGCGTACCATATAAAAATCAATATAAGTCTGAACAATACTGTTATAAGGCAGTTCAATCAGGTTTGGCAACAAGGATAGTCGTTTTTTATATTCTTCTGCAGTATATACAGGATTTACATCATTTCCATTGCAATCGGAACTACTAGAGGCAATGTGAAGGGAATAAAGATTATCGAGGTTGGAATCGAAAATAGCTATTTCTTCCTCTCCCTGGAAAGAGATCGAATCCATTTCCACTTTTATGTTTTCATCTGCTGCTTCATCTTCATTAGACATGGAAAGAGAAGCATACATTCTTCCTGTAAACGCAAAACAAAACAAAAGAAAGAGAAATATTTTTAGTGAAATTTTATTCATAATCAAAATTTAGAAGTGCAGTTGGCATTGTAATCCAACGGCGGCATTATTATATCCTATGGTTTGTACCTGTGGTTCTACACGTAACGACAGATTGGGAGATATGTCAAATTCAAATAACTGGGCATCCACAAACGCATCGACAATGGTTAGCACATAAACTCCTACTACACCAATGATACATAAATCGCGATTGCGCCTGTAAATGTCTTTTTTACGGATTAAAGTACTTGTAAATGCACTGGAATTTAAAGTAGCTGGATCAGTACCCAAAGGCAGCATTTTTTTCCAGCTATCGGTTGATTCTTCCTGGTCTACATAATCGGAATATGCCTGTTTATAGTCTTCATAATACTGGTTATTCCAGTTGATACCATAAATAAGTCCGGTAAAAGCCCCGTATATAATAGGCAGTTTCCAATATTTCCGGTTATAAATCTGTCCTAATCCGGGGCATACCACAGCAAACCAAACGGCTTTTTTAGGATTAGGCCTGAATGAAACAGAGTTATTGGCTTCTACCTTTTCGTTTTTTTTGCTCTCCGGCAAAAGAACAATAGCCGTATCGCTCATCAGCAAATCGGTTTCTTGGGCAAATGTTGTTTTTGCCGACATCACGAATAAAACGAAAATTATTGCAATATATTTTTTCAAAGCCCTTAAAAAATTAATGAAATTAGCGATTTCCCAACGTTTTACTTACCGGATAATCCGTCTAATATTTCTATGATACGATCAAATTCATCTTCGTTCGAAAAGGCGATAGATATTTTACCCTTACCTTCTTCGTTGGCCGAAAATTGAACTTTTGTATTAAAAAACGAAGTTAGCCTTGTTTCCAATAATTTAAAATCTTCTTTTGGCTCTGATCTCTTCTGTGTTGTTTTATTCCCAGTAGTTTTTGGCTGACTTTCACCGGAATTGATATTTCGTACGAGTTCTTCCACTTTACGCACCGAAAGCTCTTCTTTTACAATTTGGTCGTAAACAGACAGTTGCGTTTCGGTATCTTCTATGGAAAGAAGAGCACGGGCATGTCCCATATCGAGTTGCTTCTTTTTCAGTGACATCTGCACTACGGCCGGAAGCCTCAACAGGCGAAGATAATTACTGATAGTCGCTCTTTTCTTTCCTACTTTTTCGCTCAATTGATCTTGTGTTAGCTGGAATTCTTCAATCAACTTTTGAAAACTCAACGCAATTTCCAACGCATTAAGATCTTCGCGCTGAATGTTTTCGATCAGGGCCATCATTTCAATAGACGCATGATCTTCGACATCTTTCACATAGGCGGGAATGGTTGTAAGACCAGCCAGTTTGGATGCTCTATAACGGCGTTCTCCTGAAATAATCTGGTATTTATTTTCGCTAATTCTTCTTAAAGTAATTGGCTGTATAACACCTAATTGTTTGATAGAAGTTGCCAACTCGGCCAATAGTTCTTCATCAAAGGTAGTACGAGGTTGGTTTGGATTGGCTTCTATTAGCGTAATTTCAACTTCGTTCATCGATAGCGAGCCGGAAGTAGATACTTCTTCTGTTTCGATAAGTGCGCTCAATCCGCGGCCTAATGCATTTTTTTTGCCCATATTGATATTCAAGATTCAAGATTTAAACTTCAGATAAAAAACACCTTAAAGTTTATACTTGAATTAGTTGTTTTTATTTCTTTTGATTACTTCCTCGGCTAGTTGAAGATAGTTTTGAGAGCCTTTGGATTCGGCATCATACAGTATAACAGGTTGTCCGAAACTTGGAGCTTCGCTCAAACGGGTATTCCGGTAAATAATGGTTTCGAAAACCAAATCGGCAAAGTGTTTTTTAAGTTCTTCCTGTACCTGATTGGCCAATCGCAGGCGGGAATCAAACATCGTTAACAAGAATCCTTCTATTTCCAGATCCCGGTTCAGCTTGTTTTTAATGATCTTGATGGTATTCAACAGTTTTGAAATTCCTTCGAGGGCAAAATACTCGGCTTGTACGGGTATAATTACGTGGTCGGCTGCCGTAAGTGAATTTACCGTTATGAGTCCCAAAGAAGGCGAACAGTCTATTAAAATAAAATCATACTGGTCTTTGAGTGGCGTCAAAATATTGAATAATATTTTTTCCCTTTGATCTAATTTCAACAGTTCTATTTCGGCGCCCACCAAGTCGATATGGGAAGGTAGGATAAACAATCCGGGAACTTCTGTTTTCAGGATTGCTGTCTTCGGGTCTATGCCGTCTATTAAGCATTCGTAAATAGTATTTTCTATATTCTTGATATCAATTCCCAGTCCGGAAGAGGCATTGGCTTGAGGATCAGCATCAACAATAAGAACCTTTTTTTCGAGTACAGCCAGCGAAGCGGCCAGATTGACAGCTGTTGTGGTCTTTCCTACTCCTCCTTTCTGATTGGCTAAAGCTATTATTCTACCCATAATGGTGTTTTAAAGTGTATTTTACCGGAATATATCTTACAAAGTGAGATAATGTCATGCAAAGTTATAAATAAAAAACTAAAAATTCAAGGTCGGGAAAGAGAATTATATAGAAAATCGGGTAAAGTATTGGTATCTAAAATAATGCGGGGTTAAGTTTGCAATATATTGATTATTAAATAATTATTTATTTTGCAATATTGGCTTTGAGTTAAAAATGTGATTTAATACTGACAAAATAAGAAAGAATACAGTCCACAGATTACATGATTTTTCATAGATATTTTTCTCATCTGTTGTATTCGTTGTCCGGCTTTAAGTTGGGCGACAAATATATTTAATTGATGGGTATTTTTACGGATAAGCATTTTAGTTCTTTTTTATCTGTGAAAATCGGTGTAATTTGTAGACTTATTTTTTATAATATCTTCATTGCAATGGCAGCACAGGCTTCGGCATCAGACAAAGCGTGATGATGGTTCTTTAAATCGAAACCACAATAAGTCGCCACGGTATCCAGTTTATGATTGGAAAGTAAACCTTTATGCACATGGCGCGAAGCACGGCAAGTGCAATGAAATTTATAATCGGGATATTCCATTTCATAGCGTCGGAAAGCCGCTTTCAGGCAATTTTCATCAAAAGGACTATTATGGGCAACCAAAGGCAATCCTTTTATTTTCGGTACAATTTCGGCCCATACTTCGGGAAAATCGTCCACATTTTCGGTATCGGAATATTGAATGCCGTGTATGCGAACATTCATCCAATGATAAAAATTGGGTTGGGGACGTATTAAATGGTAAATACTCTCAACAATCCGGCATTCTTCCACAATTACAATTCCAACACTGCATATACTGCTCGGGCTTCCATTGGCTGTTTCAAAATCGATAGCGGCAAAATCGGTCATAAAATTATTATTAAAAATTCAATTTTTTTCCGAAAATGCAAGTTATGCATAATAATT
>JAVBUB010000004.1:0-5902 GCA_031555675.1 Paludibacteraceae bacterium
CGTAAACAGAAAAACTGACTTTCAATCGAATTATCCTCATTGTCAAAATCTTATTCGAACTACTTTTTGTTGGTAAAATTCTTTGCTTTTTTGTTAAAAACCCGAGAAAAAATTATACCTTTGTGGGGTGGAGGTTTAACATATAATACTATTCTTTATTATGTATTTAATAGAACGCTTTTTCAAATACGTATCTTTCGACACCCAATCGGACGATAAAACAGGACTTACACCAAGCACCCCCGGACAAATGATTTTTGCACATCATTTAACCCATGAATTAAAAGAAATGGGAATGTCTGAAGTTACCATAGACAAAAATGGTTATGTAATGGCAACTTTACCTTCCAATGTAGAAAAAGAAGTACCGGTTATCGGATTTATAGCCCATTTGGATACTAGTCCCGATATGACAGGAAGAAAAGTTTCGCCACAAATTGTAAATAATTATGATGGAAATGACATCGTTTTAAACAGAGAAGAAGATATAGTATTACGAACTAAAGATTTTCCGGAAATTAAAAATTATATTGGACAAGATATCATTACTACTAATGGAAAGACATTGTTAGGCTCGGATGATAAAGCGGGAGTTGCCGAAATTATGTCTGCTATGGACTATCTATTACAACATCCGGAAATAAAACATGGTAAAGTTCGTATCGCTTTTACGCCAGACGAAGAAATAGGACAAGGCGCCAGCAAATTCAATGTAGAAGAATTCGGAACCAAATGGGCTTATACTATTGATGGCGGACAAATTGGTGAACTACAATATGAAAATTTCAATGCGGCAGTTGCTAAACTGAATTTTCACGGCAGAAATGTTCATCCAGGGTATGCTAAGCATAAAATGATTAACTCTATTCGCATTGCCAACCAATTTATCACTATGCTTCCACGCCATGAAACACCTGAGCATACTGAAGATTATGAGGGTTTTTTTCATTTGACACAATTTGACGGTAAAGTGGAACTAAGTACCTTAACTTACATTATCAGAGATTTTGATAAAGCACGCTTCGAAAGCAGAAAAAAAGAGATAGAGCATCTGGTTAGAAAGATTAATGCCGAATTTGGCGAAGGTAGTTGCGATGTTTATATTGTAGACCAATATTATAATATGAACGAAAAGATAAAAGAAAATATGCATATTATCAATCTGGCACGGGAAGCTATGCTTGCAGTTGATGTTACTCCAAAAGAATTACCTATCAGGGGAGGGACAGATGGTTCTCAATTATCATTTAAAAATTTGCCTTGTCCTAATATTTTCTCTGGTGGTCATAATTTTCATGGACGATATGAATATATTCCGGTACAATCTATGGAAAAAGCAGTAGATGTAATTGTAAAAATAGCAGAAAAAGTTACTGAATTAAGTATATAAATATATTAGACTCATAAGTCTAAAAATTTCTTGTCTCTTAGTTATTATTAAATTAGAACTTGTGGTTTTGTCATTAATGAAACTATAAGAATTCTAAACCCAAAGAAGAAAATGAATAAAATAGAAATTTGCTTTGTTCCCGAACTTTTTGATAATTATAATAGCGAAAATAGTGTAGTAGTGGTAGTAGATGTGTTGCGTGCCACCACTTCTATATGTGCAGCTTTTGTAAATGGTGTAAATAAAATTATACCGGTAGCAACAGCCGATGAAGCCAAAGAATACAAAGCCAAAGGTTATATTGTAGCCTCTGAGAAAGATGGCGTAAAAAGGGATTTTGCAGATTTTGGTAATTCTCCCCATCATTTTACAACCGAAAACATTGGTGGAAAAGACTTGGTATATTGTACTACTAATGGTACACGGACAATACATAAAGCTGTTGGAACAAAAGGAATTGCAATCGGTTCTTTTCCAAATTTGAGTGCTGTTGCCGAATGGATAACAAAACAAGATTGTAATGTATTAATTCTATGTGCAGGCTGGAAAGGCTGTTTTAATTTGGAGGATGCTCTTTTTGCAGGTGCTCTGGCCGAAAAATTATTGGAAAATGTACTTTACGAAAGTATTTCCGATTCTGTTGTTGCCGCTTTAGATTTATGGAGCCTAGCTAAAAAAGATTTACCGGAATACATCAAAAAAACAGCTCAATATACCAGACTAAACAAAAACGGAAATGGAGACAGCATAGAACATTGCCTTATGATAGACAGTACAGACGTTGTACCTATATTTGAAAATAATTATTTGAGAATCTAAAAAACTCACGCTATGGCAAAAGAATATAAACGATTAGACGAGGAAGATCAGGAGCCTGACATAGTGAAGGAACCTGCTATGGCTTATGGATATAGTACCAAGCGTTATTCGTATGCCGATTATTTAACATGGATAGATGATAAAGCACGTGAAATTATTAACGGCATTGTAAAATTGATGTCGCCCGCACCAACCAATACGCATGCGCAAATATCTTCAAACCTTGTATATACCTTTGAATCTTATATCAGGAAGAAAAAAGGGAAATGTAAGGTGCGTCATGCCCCTTTTGATGTGCGATTACCCAGAAATAACGAAACTGACAATGATAAAATTCACACGGTTGTTCAACCTGACATTTGTGTGATTTGTGATTTGTCGAAACTGGATGAGCGTGGTTGCCTTGGTGCACCCGATCTGGTAGTTGAAATACAATCGCCTTCTACAGCTGCGTACGATTTGAAAGAAAAATTTACGGCTTATGAAATTGCTGGTGTACAAGAATATTGGGTTGTTTTTCCGGGCATAAATTCTATTACTATTTTCAAACTACAAGAAAACAGAAGATACGATAGTGGTACCGTATATGAATTCGAAGGGAAAATACATTCCAAAGTATTGAAAGAATTAAAAGTAGACCTAAAAGATATTTTTATTAAATAAGCATGGCCAGCTTAAAAGATACACTTGTAATCGGAATCTCATCCAGGGCATTATTTGATCTGGAAGAAGAGAATGCTTTGTTCGATAAATTAGGCGTAGAGGCTTACCGCGAATACCAGATGGAGCATGAAAATATTCCACTGGAAAAAGGAACGGCTTATCATCTTATTGACTCTTTATTAAAAATCAATACTTTAAAAAAAGACAAGCAATTGATAGAAGTAGTTGTTATGTCTAAAAACTCTCCGGATACGGGATTAAGAGTATTAAACTCTATTAGTCATTACGGATTACCTATTACTCGCTCTGCATTTACTTCAGGAAAATCGTTGTCGAGTTACATCGATTCTTTTAAAGTTGATCTTTTTCTATCTAAAAGCGAATCGGATATTCAGGAAATTATCGACTCGAATAAATGCGCAGCGGCCTTGATATACGACCGTCCGAAAGATTATAAACCGGATGAACATACTGTTAGAATCGCTTTTGACGCGGATGCTGTGATTTTTTCGGACGATTCCGAAAGGATTTACAAGGAAAAAGGATTGGAAAAATTCCATGAGAATGAAAAAGAGAATGTAGATATACCACTTCAAGAAGGCCCTTTCGGTAAATTTATCAAGTTGCTTTCAAAAGTACAATCAGAACTTAATAATGACGTATTGAGAATAGCGATTGTTACAGCAAGAGATTATCCGGCCAATATCAGGGTTATTAAAACGCTTCGTAATTGGGGAGTAAATGTGGATGAAGCTTTTTTTCTCGGCGGATTATCCAAAGATAAGGTTTTGAAAGCGTTTAATGCACATATCTTTTTCGATGACCAAGATACGCACGTCATTCCGGCATCCAATGTTGTACCTTCGAGCCGGGTTCCATATAAACAAGATTCTCCTTTATATAACAAAAAGAATAAAAAATGAGTAAAAAGAATATTGTAAAATTCTGGTTTAACAACGCACGTCCTACTTCATTGCCACAAAGCGTAATGCCTTCGGCAGTAGCTATTTTTATGGCGATTACAGTATCCGGTTTTTCTGCTTGGTTAGGCATTCTTGGATTATTGGGTGTAGTTATGGCGCATCTGGGATTAAATTTATTCGATGATTATTTTGATTATACCAAAAAGAAATCGGATTATCGCGAGGAATTGGTTCACGAGGGTATGCGTGCACGAATAGGCAAGTGTCCTTACCTGACATCAGGAGAGGCTACCACAAAACAGCTTTTAATAGCCTCTGTTATTTTTTGCTCTATTGCTATTGCATTGGGTTGTGTTGTTTTATATTTCAGAGGAATAACTATTTTATATATTGCTATAGCAACAGCTATATTAGGTTTATTTTATTCTGCCCCACCCTTCCGGTTGAGCTATCATGGCATGGGTGAATTACTTATTGGCCTTATTTTTGGCCCGATGAATATGATTGGTACTTATTATGCTGCATGTGGAGTTATAGATAATATTATTATTTTTATATCTATACCGGTGGGATTGCTGGTTATGAACATTGTGTATGTGCATTCTATTCTTGATTTTATACCGGATAAAAAAATAGGAAAGCGTACGTTGGCTGTATTGATGAATAATACTACGGCTATGCTTGTCGTTTTATTCCTGATCAACTTTTTGCCATTTATTATTATAACATACGGTATTCTGGCAGGTTATTTGTCTTCGTTATACTGGTTCTTATTTTTAACGTTGCCACTGGCCATTTCGCTGTGCTATATGATGGTAGCATTTGTAAAAAACCCGGATCGTAAATTTACTCCCAAACCTTGGATGGGGCCAATGACGGATTGGGATAAGATTTGCGCTATTGAGATTGACTGGTTTATGATACGTTGGTTATCAGCTCGTAATTTTATCTCGTTCTTTTGCCTGATTATCATTATTGTCAACATTGTTCTTTATTTCATATTCTAATAATAAAAAAATGAAATCATTCTTATATCTTCCCTTTTGGTTTTTTAAAGCTAAATTTTTAGGAAAAAAGAATCCATTGCAAACTGTGATTTTCATTTCGGATAAATGCAACCTGAAATGTAAACATTGCTGTGTATATGCCCGCGAAGCCATTATTACCAAATCTTACGAACAAATAAAAGAAGAGCTTGAATATTCATACAAGTTAGGAGCCAGATTTGTTGATTTTGAAGGTGGAGAACCAACTATGTGGAAAGAAGGCGAATGTGACCTCAACAGCTTAATTCGTTTGGCTAAGGAAATCGGATTCTTTTCTACCACTATCACCACCAATGCGGTAATGCCATTTGCCGGAAGTGAAGCGGATTCTATCTGGGTAAGCCTTGATGGTTTAGGCGAATATCATGACAATATTCGTGGAAAAGGCGTATTTGAAAAACTGGTAAAAAACATTGAAACTTCGGGGCACCCGGATTTAAGTGTAAATATGGTGGTTAATTCTCAGAATTACCTATCTGTGGATGAAACGATTGAATTTGCCAAAAACAATCCTCATATCAAATCCATTTCCATTAATTTTCACACACCATATACCGGAACGGAAGATTTAATGCTGGATTGGGATAAGCGAAATGAAATCATAGACAAGGTTATTGTCTACAAGAAAAAAGGTTATCCTATTATGAATTCTGTTTCGGGATTGAAATTAATGAAACATAATAAATTCAAAAAATATTGTTGGGTTTCAAATTTTATTATGGTAGATGGTTCTCGTTTAACCGAATGTCAGGGAAAAGAAGCGGGCGTTTGCGACCAGTGTGGTTTTTGTATGGCTGGAGAAATGAATAGTGTTATGACTTTGAAACCGGATACACTTTTTGCTGGAATGAAATTGAGGATGATGAAATAAAAACATTAATTCAATATTATATTCCATAAAAACGCTTTTTCTTTTATATCCTCAAGCCGGATGGGCTTTTACTTTTTTGTCTTCAGCAACAAAAAAAGTAAACAAAAAAAATGCCGCCGCTGCATTCGCTTCGCTAAATTTTACTACATTCCGCTACAAGCTTTGAAACTCCTCACTCCTTACAGTCGCT
>JAVBUB010000124.1:0-14686 GCA_031555675.1 Paludibacteraceae bacterium
TGGAGATATTGTTTTTGTCTTTATCCCTTGCTCTCATGACTGCTCCTTCTCCTAAACCTAATTGTGCATATACTTTGAGGTTACCAATAGGCTTGGTTTTCATTTGAAATAAGACTGGAATCTGAAATTCGTTGCATCTGATTTCCTGACTTCCACCGGATTGGGAAGGACTGACTTTAACTTTATAATTACCTCCGAATGAGTTGATATTGAAGCCAGAAACAAGGGCAAAGTTTTCGGTAAAGTTATAGGCACCTATAAATCCCCAGTTAAATTTTATTTTAGATCCGTTGGATGTTACATTCGGATCGTCTATTCCCAACCAAGAAATGGCCGGTGCTACTTTGAAACCAAAATTAAACTTTTTTTCATGTTGTGCATTCGCTTGTATGAAAAAAGTCAGTATAAGGAAAGATGATAACAATATTTTTTTCATGATTTCTTAGGTTTTAGAGTTTATATAAATCGTCGGCTGCAATGAGTTCAAGTTTGTGTTTTTGTAATGCGTTGACACATTTTTCCATATCCAGTGCCCTGATAATGACATATGCGGAATCATTCATAGAAAATGCATACATGTATTCGATAAAAACATTTTCTTTGTTTATTACTTCCAGTGCTTTGGCCAATGATCCTGGCGTGTTGGGGCACAACAAGCAGACAACATCGGTTAATGTTACTGCAAACTTGTTTTTAAGCAATAAATCATATGCTTGTTCGGGGTCAGAGACAATTAAACGTAAAATGCCGAAGTCGGAGTTATCGGCAATACTGAAAGCAGTCATGTTGATATCTGCTTCGCCAAGCATTTTGGCGACTTCGGTTAATCGTCCCAGTTTATTCTCTAAAAAAATAGAAAGCTGTTTTACTATCATAGTTTTAATGTTTTTAGATAAAAAGATATTCAGATGTTCTGACTCTTAGATAAATTAGATACTCAGACTTTTGTTTATTTGCTTGTCTGAATATCTGTTAATCTGAGAATCTTATTTTAAATTTCTGTTATCAATAACTCGCTTGGCTTTTCCAACGCTTCTTTCGAGTGAACGTGGCTCTACTATTTTTACTTTAACACTTATTCCCAATACACTGTTTAAACGATGCGATATTTTTTTATTTAATTCCACCATCGCGGCCATATTATCTTTGTAGGCTTCGAGTTTGGCTTCTACGTGTAATTCTATCTGGTCGGTATTGTTAACACGATCTATATAGATCATGTAATGTGGTTCGAATTCGGGTAATTCGAGTATAACCGATTCTATTTGAGATGGAAATACGTTAACACCTCTGATAATAAGCATGTCGTCGCTGCGGCCCAGTATCCTGTCCATGCGTACTGCTGTTCTTCCACAGGAACATGTGTCATAATGTAAGCGTGTTAAGTCTTTAGTTCTGTATCTAAGCAATGGCATTCCTTCTTTGGTAAGGTGGGTAAATACCAATTCGCCCTCTTCTCCGGCAGCTTTGGATTGTAGTGTTGCCGGATCTACTATTTCGGGATAATAATGGTCTTCACAAAGGTGTGTGCCGCATTGGCACTCGCATTCGTATCCGACACCCGGTCCGGCAATTTCACTTAATCCGTAGATATCATATGCTTTGATGTCTAATTTGCTTTCAATTTCTTTACGCATGTTTTCGGTCCAGGGTTCGGCTCCGAAAATACCAATTTTAAGGTTGAAATTTTTCCTGTCAATACCCGAGTCTTTGATGTAATCGGCAATAAACAGGGCATAAGAAGGCGTACAGCATAAAACTGTAGCACCGAAATCGTGCATTATTTTAATTTGTTTTTCGGTATTGCCGCTCGACATGGGGATAACGCTAGCTCCAATATTTTCAGCTCCGTAATGTGCGCCCAATCCTCCGGTAAACAGACCGTATCCATATGAAATCTGAAAAATATCTGAGTCATCGGCACTATAAGCGGTAAACGCACGCGAAAGACATTCTGTCCATGCATTCAAGTCTTTTCGGGTGTAGCCTACAACAGTTGGATTTCCTGTAGTTCCGGAAGATGCGTGAATACGCACTATTTCACTCATCGGAACGGCATTTAACCCGAAAGGGTAGTTATCTCTAAGGTCTGTTTTGGTAGTAAATGGCAATTTTACTATATCATCAATACTATTAATGTCGGATGGCTTTACGCCCATCTCGTCCATTTTCTTCCGGTAAAAAGGAGTGTTATTATATACAAGTGCAACGGTTTCTTTTAATCTTATACCTTGTAGTTGTTGTAATTCCTCACGACTCATGCACTCAATGGCTTCATTCCAAATCATTTTTTCTTTTAATATATTTTATTGCAATTAAACAGAGATATTTTACAGAAATACAAAATTCTTCACAAAGTAAATATAATTTTTGTTATAAATGCAAAACAAAATATATTTAAGTATGATTAACACAGTTGTTAATGATGTTTTCCATGTTTGTTTTATCTGAAAATATTAATTTTATGTATATTTGCCGCAAATAGATTTTTTTTATAACATATTTTTATGAACGAAACCCATGCGCAAAACCAAGGGCGGAAGAAACAGCAAGGGAAAGCTGTATCTGTCTTGAATGACATTAAATTGATTGAAGAAGAAATAAAATTCTTGTCGGATTATTGTGACGAATTTTATGAAATGAGTTTTAATGTTGTGCAGGATTATATGAATGAGGTAAATCGCAATACTGAATTGGGGCATGATGAAGCTCGTATTTTTGAATTACAACATTACATGTCGTTGACCAATCCCGAAATAACTTTAATTTGTGAGCAATATAGCCAATTTTGCCAGATAAAAGAGCATTATAATGGCATCAAAAACGATATAAAACAGCTGGAAAAAAAATCTTCGGATCTCAAACATAGGCATGAAATTGTTAGAACCCATATTGAAGAAAATGATAGTTATTTCAGCCAATTTAAAGAATTGTATGAAGAACATATCGAAAACTGGAAGTTGCTGGCAGATGTTAGTGCTACCGAACGGAAGTATGGGCATTGGGGTTTGTTTACCAGTGTCATGGAAATGTATTTGGATAAAGTAAAGCTGATTCTTACGCCGAGACTTTTTGTTATGTTGGAAAAGATGGAAAAGAATCTGATTACGATAGAGGAGTTACGATATAGCCAAGAATATAAAGAAATAAAAGATTTTATCGCGGAAGTCAGATTGAATAAAGAATATTTAATGATGGAAGTTACTAAAAACTTACGTTTACATTTTCCAGAACTTAATAAGAGAAAAACAGAGAAGTTGAAAGCTGTTCATAAGGTGTATATTAATAATGTGAATAATTTGTTTGAGAAAAAATATCGAAATATTCCTATCAAAGAAGATATACAATCCTTGTTTGTTTATTTGGAAGACGCGATCAGATCACTAAAACTGGAGTGTGATGACTTGAAAAAATCTTAAGAAAGACGGTTCGATGAAACAAAAAAGCCCTGGATGTTGATTAAATATCCGGGGTTTTTGTGGTTTTGTTATTGGCATCTTAAAACTAACGTTAAATTATATTTTTTGAAGAATGGATAAAAATATTTTTGACTTCTGTTTGATAATCAATTATTTATTTTGATTGATATTATGTATAATAAAAATGATATAAAAATAGTTGGCTTTTTATTCAAAGTATTGTGTTTTTATATATTTTTGCATCACAAATATAAGCTTGTATAATGCCTCAATTTTATCTTACATTCCATGAATGGTACCAATGAATTGAATCCCAAAGGAGGAGGTCAATTCGGCCAGGCTTCCCATGTTTTAAATGAAGTAAATTCTATCGCAGAAGAATACGATTTTTTATCCGGTTACTACAAGGAATTTTATGAAATGAGTTCTCGTGTTGTTAAGGATTATATGGATGAGGTTAATCGTAAGGCAGATTTGACTCCCGGTGAATCTATGTTTTCGGAGTTACAGCATTATTTGTTATTGGCTGATCCCGATATTACTTTGATTTGTGAGCAGTATAACCAGTTTCGTTTAATAAAAGAACGTTATAGTAGTGTTGCAGATCGTGTGTGCGAAATTGAAAATAAATTTCTTTTGCTTAAACAAAGAAATGATATTCTCAGGGCGCAAATTGAAGATAACGACAAATATTTTGAACAATTTAAAGAGTTGTACGAAAAGCATGTCGAAAACTGGCATTTATTGGAAAATATAAATACAACAGAGAAAAAATACGGATATTGGGCTTTGTTTACTAGTGCTATGGAACTTTATCAGGATAAGGTAAAGTTGGTGCTTTCTCCACGTATTTTCATGATGTTGGAAAAGTTGGAAAAAAATTTAATTACTGTAGAGGAGTTACGGTACAGTAAGGATTATAGGGAAATAAAAGATTTTATAACAGATGTCAGAGCCAACAAGGAATATTTGATTACGGAAGTTACCAAGATTTTACGCTTGCATTTTCCTGCGCTGAACAAGAAAAAAGCAGAAAAACTCACAGATGTTCATAAGGTATACATTAATAGTGTGAATAACCTTTTTGAGAAAAAGTATATGAATATTCCCCGTAAAAGTGATGTCCAATCTTCATTTTATTATTTGGAAGATGCTATTAAATCGCTTAAACAAGAATATGACAATTTGAAGGAATCTTAGGCATAAATCAGTTTAAAGAATAAAAGAAGTCCCTGGTGTTGATTAATTCAATATCAGGGACTTTCTTATTCCTGTTTTTATTATTTTGGTTGGTGCTGTGTGAATTTTTTTTTGAGACATAATAAAAATACTAAAACATTTTATTGAAATTTTGTGTTTTCATGCTAAACCTAATAACTTTAAAAACTTTATAACTCAAATTGGTCTAAAGAATAATAAATTCAACATTTAAGATTCAATATTCAACATTACACATTGAGGATGTTTTACAGATAATTTTGAATCTTGAACTTTGAATCTTGAATTAAATATGGTCTAAAAGATAAAGTTTTACGTAGTACGTTTTACGTTATACGTTTTGGCATACTATTTCAAAGTCAGTTACGTAAAACTTAGAACGTAAAACGTATAACTTAATAAAGGTCTATAAAATAACTTTTACTATGCACTGAAGTAAAAAACACTAAAAAGTATTTTGATACCCCAAAATTTATATAATTTTACTGCAAAAGACATAAACATGACAAGCATAGATTTTACCGCACCGGAAAAAAAAGAATTACTTAGTATATATAAACGAATACTGACTTTATCCGGAAAATTCTTATCTACACAAGATATTCATGATGTAAAACAGCTAATGATTCTTGCCGGCAAGAGCGGCAAAATGGTTCGTGAAGCCGGTGTTATACATCCGGTTCTGAAAGATTTGCATACGGTGCTTATTCTTTTGGAAGAAATGAGTTTGGGACGGACTGCTATTATCAGTGTATTGTTATATCGTGCGGCGCTTTTGGGGGTGCTTTCGGTGTCGGAAGCTGAAAAAAAATATGGAAAGACTGTTTCAGGCATTATTACCGGATTGATACGTGTAAAAGAATTGTATGAGAAAAACGCGGCTATAGAAACGGAAAATTTCCGTAAGCTTTTGTTAACGTTTGCCGAGGACTTGCGTGTTATTCTTATTATTATCGCGGAGCGTCTTTATACGATGAAGATATTGAATCAATATCCGGAAGAAGACCGCATGAAAATAGCCCGCGAGGTATCGTATTTATATGCGCCTTTGGCTCACCGTTTTGGTCTTTATAACATTAAAACGGTTTTGGAAGACCTTTCGTTAAAGCATACCAATAGGGCTATTTATTCGGAAATAGCTCAAAAACTGAACGAAACAAAACGATCGCGCGATACTTATATTTACCAGTTTATTACGCCATTGAAAGAAAAGCTGCAAGAGGCCGGATTTGACTTTGACCTGAAAGGGCGTACGAAATCGATTCATAGTATTTATAACAAGATAAAAAAACAGAATGTGCCTTTTGAAAGTATATACGATTTGTTTGCTATTCGTATTATACTGAACAGTCCGCTGGAAAAGGAGAAAGCGGAATGCTGGCAGGTATATTCTATTGTAACCGATATGTATCAGCCCAACCCCAAACGTTTGAGAGACTGGTTGTCGATACCCAAATCAAATGGTTACGAGAGTTTGCATACAACGGTAATGGGCCCTCAGGGGAAATGGGTAGAGGTGCAGATTCGTACGCGCCGTATGGATGAAGTGGCCGAAAAGGGTTTTGCCGCTCACTGGAAATACAAGGGCGTGAAAAGCGAAGAGGCCATGGATAATTGGTTGAAAGGCATCCGTGATATATTGGAAAGTTCCGATATGAACGCCGTTGATTACATGGATAACTTTAAACTTAACTTGTATGATGAGGAAGTGTTTGTGTTTACTCCTTCGGGCGATTTGCATAAGTTACCGAAAGGAGCAACGGTGCTCGATTTCGCGTTTAGTATTCATACAGGCTTGGGAGCAAAATGTGTTGGTGCTATTGTGAATGGGAAAAATGTACCCATGAAATATAAGCTGGGTAATGGCGATCAGGTGGAGATACAAACATCTCCGTTTCAGTCGCCCAAACAAGATTGGTTGAATCTGGTAATTACCTCAAAGGCTAAGAACAAAATCAGGCAATCGCTGAAGGAGGCTCAAAATAAAGACGCCGAAATAGGACGCGAATTCTTGCAAAGAAGGTTGAAGAACTGGAAAATAGAACTCGATGATGCCAAAATGATGCATCTGACGAAAAAGCTGGGTTTTAAAACGGTTACGGACTTTTATGTGGCTATAGCTTCAGAGAAGGTAGATATACTGGAAGTACGTGATGTGTATCAGAGTTTGGACAAGCAATTGACATCGGAACAGGAAACAGTTAGCGCTGAGAATTTTGTTAAAAATACTCCGTTACAGGAAATCACAGCCAAAGAGGATGTGATGATTATTGATAAAAATCTGAAAGACATTGAATTTAAATTATCCAAATGTTGTAATCCTATTTACGGTGATGAGGTTTTCGGGTTTGTAACAGCATCGGGTGGTATTAAAATCCATAGAAACGATTGTCCCAATGCGCCGCAGATGATTTCGCGCTTTGGTTACCGCATTGTGAATGCCCAATGGTCTGGAAAAGCGGGATCACAATATACTACTACTATTCGTGTAATTGGTAATGATGATGTGGCTATTGTGGCTAATATTACCTCCATTATATCCAAAGAAAAGAATATTGTATTGCGTTCTATCTCGATCAACTCTAATGATGGGCTTTTTCAGGGAAATCTTACAGTGATGCTCAGTGATTTGCATGACCTGGAAGGGTTGATTAAGAAAATAAGAATAGTCAAAGGAGTGAAGCAGGTAGAAAGGGCATAAAGGCAATTCTATATATTTTTTTACAGTTTTAATAATTCCAGCGCTTCGTTTTCTTTCCGGCGCATTTCTTCGCTGTCTTTTTCTGTTTTGTCCTTTTGTCCGCATAAATGAAGAATTCCGTGTATTATCACACGATGCAATTCTGTATCGAAAGGCTGTTCAAATTGTTCCGCGTTTGATTTTACCGTATCCAAGCTAATAAAAAGATCTCCCGCGATGGAATCTTTTTCAGAATAATCGAAAGTGATGATATCTGTATAATAATCGTGTTGGAGGTATTCGTTGTTTATTTTTAAAATGTATTTGTCGGAGCAAAAAATGTAGGTTATTTCGCCTGTTTTTTTATTATACAAAGAAGCCACTTGTTTGATCCATTGAGTGGTTTCTATTTTTTTGATGTCCGGTAATTGTGTGTCTTAAGAGTGGTAAGAAATCATGTGCTAATATTTTACGTTTGTGTCTTTTGTGGGAAATTAATGGAAAAAGAAATAAGCGACCACAATAGCTGCAATTACCCCCACTAAATCGGCAAATAGCCCTCCGGATATGGCGTATCTTGTTTTCTTAATACCCACAGAGCCAAAATAAAGAGCTACAATATAAAAAGTAGTATCTGCCGCTCCCTGGAATAAACAGGATAGTTTACCTACAAAGCTATCCGGGCCGTAATTTACCATGGTTTCTACCATCATGGCTTTGGCACCGCTACCGCTCAATGGTTTCATTAAGGCTGTAGGGAGAGCCGCTACAAATTCGGTATCTATGCCCATGTGGCTGAAACACCATGCCAATCCGTCTATCACTATATTTAATGCTCCCGAAGCCCTGAATACTGCTATACCAACCAGCATTCCGACCAGGTATGGAATTACTTTTATGGTAGTGGTAAAACCATCTTTGGCGCCATCAATAAAGGCATCGTAAACATTTATTTTTTTGTACAAACCGCCGAGTATGAAGCCAATAATGATAAACAACAATAAACCATTACTGGCAATCATGGAGGTTGTTTCCATTTGGTCTTTGTCTAGAGATGAAAAGTACAGCATAATTCCGGCAATAACAGCAGTTATACCACCTAGCCAGGCTAATACGGTTTTATCAAAAAGATTGATTTTTTGCTTAATGGATACAAAAATAAGTCCGGCCAAGGTGGAACAATACGTGGCAATGAGCAACGGAATAAATATGGATGTCGGATTTACCGAACCGAGCACCGCTCTCTGGGCTAGTATAGTTACCGGTATGATAGTTAATCCGCTTGTATTCAGTACCAGGAACATGATTTGGGCATTGCTGGCGGTCTCTTTGTGCGGGTTCAATTCTTGCAGGCTTTGCATGGCTTTTAAGCCGAGTGGAGTAGCGGCATTGTCGAGTCCGAGCATATTGGCCGAAAAGTTCATTAGCAATTGTCCTGACGCTGGATGATTTTTAGGTATTTCGGGGAAGAGCTTGGCGAAAAATGGACCTACTATTTTCGACATGAATCTTACTGCTCCGGCTTTTTCGCCGATATTCATCAAGCCCAGCCAAAGGGTCATTACTCCTGTTAATGGCAATGCAATATCCATAACCGCCATTTTGGATGAAGAAAATGTAGCGTCGATAATGTTTTTGAAAATGCCGGCATTCCCCAAAAACATGGTTTCAACAAGTGCCACCAAAAAGGCAATGACAAAAAATCCTATCCAAATGTAATTTAATACCATAATGTGTGGGTAATGGAGGTTATCGGTTTGTTATAGATGGATATGAATAGATGTTTATAGATATTAATTGATATTAGGATATTCATAAAAATTAGTGCTTACCGCAATGGAAATATCTATGAATACCGTGAAATAAATATTTATGAATATCAATCAATATCATGAGAAATGTTATATTCTCGGATCATTTCCGCCTGTTATTATTTTGCAAATAACCGAAAAAAGAGCCTGATTTACAAGTTTTTTTTGTTTTTATTTCATTAGAAAAAATAAATCCGTATTTTTGTTTTTATAAAAAAAATGGCTTACTTCGGGTATGAGTATTTTGAAAAAAGCAGGTAGGATTCTGTATAGTATTTACTATTGGTTGTTTTACATCCCATTTATGGCGGTTATGACTGTATTGGCAGCATTAGTCACTACAGTAATGTGTACCTTTTTTAATGATAAGATATGGGGTTTTTATCCGTCAAAAATATGGGCAATGCTGATGTGTTATGTGGCTTTTGTGCGTGTAGACGTAAAAGGACGCGAGCATATTGAAAAGAATCAATCCTATGTTTTTGTAGCCAATCACCAAAGTATGTTCGATATTTATGCTATTTATGGCTGGTTGAATGTGCCGTTTAAATGGATCATGAAAAAAGAGCTGGAAGCTATTCCGTTTGTGGGGAAAGCGTGTAAATCTGCCGGGCATATTTTTATTCCACGGGGACAAACCAAGGCGGCTAAAAAATGTATTGACGAAGCTAAAAAAAAACTGGTAAACGGATTGTCGGTGGTAATATTTCCCGAAGGATCCCGCACACATACCGGAGAAGTCGGCGCTTTTAAAAGGGGAGCGTTTCAGATTGCTACCGATTTGCAGTTACCCATTATTCCAATAACTATTAAAGGAGCATTTGAAGTAATGCCCAGGAACAGTTCTGTTGTTCATCCACAAAAAATAGAATTAATTATTCATCCGAAAGTAGAAACGTCTCATTATCTGGAGAATCATAATGATCTGGTTCAGATTGTCAGGCAATCTATTGTGGATGATTTTATTAATAACAAGTAATTAAGTTTAAAATATTCAGTAAATGAGTATGTAAAGTCAACAAGTAAACGAGAAAAGAATCAAATAACAGCCTCTTGTTTACTCGTCAACTAGTTTCTTGTCTACTAAATTTTATTTTGCTACTTGTTTATATACAAAGCCAATGAAGCATATTATTTCAGTTATTTTTGTTCTTTTATTCAGTTCGTTATCTCTTTTTTCGCAGCAATTGAGTACCAAATCCAGTGCTGCCATAAAGTCATACCAGCAAGGTATTAACGACATGAAGATTGGGCGTAATAAAGAAGCCATAGAAGATTTTAGAGACGCGATTAAAAAGGATAAAACATTTGTGGAAGCTTATTGGCAGATGGCCGAAGTTTATAAGTCCATGGCAAATGAAACCAACCGGATTAACACCCTTCAAAGGGCGGCCAACAGTACTTACCCAAATTATTACCAAACATGTTTACG
Organism: Paludibacteraceae bacterium; assembly: GCA_031555675.1. Classification (GTDB taxonomy): domain Bacteria; phylum Bacteroidota; class Bacteroidia; order Bacteroidales; family Paludibacteraceae; genus JAISJU01. The sequence continues at coordinate 10,561 of JAVBUB010000124.1, forward strand.
ATTAGGTGTAGCGCAATATGAAAACGGATTGTATAGTGATGCGCTTTCAACTTTTACTTCGATTAAGCCCGAAGAAAAAACAATCAGGATACAGGAGTGGATTGATAAATGTAATGTGGCCATTGATTTAAAAAACAAACCCGTACCTTTTGATCCGAAAAATCTGGGTCCGCTACTAAATACGGTGTATGATGATTACTGGCCAAGCATTACAGCCGATGAGCAAACTATGTCTACTACTGTTTTGTATGGTAAATTGGAAGGTAGTGCTGTTACTATGGGTATTCATGAAGAAATATTTCATAGTGAGAAAGTTAATGGCGAATGGACCAAAAGCCGTAATATAGGGCCTCCCATGAATACCCCGGGTAACGAAGGTGCACAAACTTTTTCGGTAGACGGCAGGTATATGTTTTTTGTGGCTTGTGACAGAAGAACAGGATTGGGTGGTTGTGATATTTACTATTCGATGAAAACAGGGGAAACCTGGAGTGAACCTATTAATGCGGGTGAGCCACTTAATTCCAAATACTGGGAAACAAGTCCCTGCTTTTCCGCGGCAGGGGATGAATTGTTCTTTTCGAGTAACAGGCCTGGCGGTAAAGGCAAAAAAGATATTTGGAAATGTAAGGTGCGGATCGGTGATGAAGGCCGCCTTATTTTTTCAGACCCCGTTAATTTAGGTTATCCCATTAATACGGAAGAAGACGAATTTTCACCGTTTATACACCCGGATAATAAGACATTATATTTTTCTTCGACCGGACATCCGGGATTAGGTGGTTATGATGTGTTTATTTCTCGCCGCACCTCTAAAAAAGGGACATGGAGCGTTCCTAAAAATATAGGATATCCTTTAAATACGCATAAAGATGAGATGGGCTTTGTGGTAAATGCTACGGGAGATAAGGCTTATTTTTCGTCGGATGGAATTCAGAAAAACGGAAGGGGGAAGGATATCTATGAGGTGTCTGTATATGACGAAATTCGTCCGGAATCTGTGAAGTATTTCAAAGGAAAAATATACGATTACGATAATAAAAGGCCTATTCAGGCACATGTGGAATTGTATCGCTTAGAAGATGACGTTGTGGTTTACGAATCTGTTTCGGATGCTAAAACGGGCGATTTCCTCGCGAGCTTACCTTCCGATAAAGAATATGGCCTTAATGTAAATAAGAAAGGATATTTATTTCATTCGGGACATTTTGGACAAAATGACAGTGTAGAGATTAAGATAAGCAAAAAGATAGAATTACCTAAAATAGAGACAGGAAGACTCGTTATCCTGAAAAATGTATTTTTCGATTTCGATTTGTATAACCTTAAAAAAGAATCGAGGGCCGAGCTTGATAGATTATATGCTTTCTTACAGCAAAATCCACGTGTACATCTGGAGTTAGCCGGACATACCGATTCTAAAGGATCTCACGATTATAATATTACGCTTTCGCTGAACAGGGCCAGGGCAGTGTATGATTATCTGGTAAAAAAAGGAACCAATCCGGACCGGTTGACTTATGCGGGATATGGTCCCGATAAGCCTATTGCTTCTAATGATACGGACGAGGGTAGGGCATTGAACCGGAGAACGGAAGCCATTATTACAGCGAAATAAATACAGCATTAAAAGAAAAACGAGGTTATCTCAAAAGAACACAAATGACACAAATTTTCGCAAACAAAAATATAGGTATATACGCTTAAATTTTCAGCAATATAATATTTTGCGTTAATTCGCGTAGTTTGCGTAATTCTGCGTTCAATAAGACTTTTGAGACAGCCCCGTTTTTTACTGTATTGATCCGAATTAAATTCCCTTACTTTCTTCTTTGTTTTCCCGTTTCATTTTGTTAAATAACTCTTCCTGATTGACGGTTTTTGAAAAGCCAACACCGTATTCGCGGATAATTTTTACGGCATCGGAAAAGCTGATATCCAGCATTTTTAAATCGCTCCGTTTCCTGAAAGCGATGCTTCCTTCGTATGTATTGGGGGTAGACGGGATGTACACAAGCATGATGTCGTTATCCAGTTCTTCTACTACAAAGCACATGGAGTAGGAGTTGTCAGCTTCCAGTACGGCTGTTTTCCAGTTAACATTGGCTATTGAAGTAAAATTTTTGTAAAAAGAATAGCTGGGAAAAATTTGGGTAATTAAAGATTCCACCTTCTTGGTCCAGCGGTCTTTTACCAGTATTTGTACAATCCAACCCGCTATGATGCTGATGAGTATGATAATTAGTATTCCTACAATGAAATCGAATAATTCTCCGGCCAGATCGTGAAAGGGTAGGATTCGGGCGATGGGTTTACTTATTTTTTCGATGAAAGGCCAGGCTATTTTCAGGATATAAATAACGAGTATTACTGGAATGAAGATAGAGATGAATCCAGTTTGGAAGTGTCGGAATAGTGATTTCATGGTTTGTTGTTTTATTCAGTAGAGACGTTGCACGCAACGTCTCTACTGATTTGTATATTAATAACAAATTTCCATATGTTTGGTTCTACCTTTAAAATGAAAAGAGGCAAATAGTGAAATTTGCCTCTTTTGTCTTTCTAAATCTTGTTGACTTATTGATTCAATAATGATTTTACTTTTTCTGAGATAAGTCTTCCTTCGGTTTTTCCAGCTAATTGTTTGGAGGCAACGCCCATTACTTTTCCCATGTCTTTGCCGTCTTTGGCTCCTGTATCGGCAATAATCTGTTTGATAGCCGCGGTTAATTCCTCGTCGCTCATTTGTTGAGGCAGATAGGTTTCGATAACGGCTGCTTCGGCCAGTTCGTTTTCGGCCAATTCGGGTCTGTTTTGTTCTTTGAATATTTGTGCTGAATCTTTGCGTTGTTTTACCATTTTCTGTAAAATTTTAACGGCTGTATCATCGCTCAGGTTGCCATCGGCGCCTTTGGCTGTTTTGGCTTCCAAAAATTCTTTTTTGATGCCGCGCAATGCTTCTAATCTTACCTTTTCTTTGGCCAGCATTGCTTTCTTGATATCTTCGGTTATTTGATCAAATAAATTCATATGTTTTTATTTTTAATCTACATTATTATGTAAGAAATCGTTTTTATCTCTTAATTTATTGTCATCGTCCAACGACATGTTGGATAAGTTAGAGGGTCTTTGTTGTCTAACGTTTTCGGCATTTTGATTACGTTTGTAAGCGGGTATTTGTGTTAGTTTATCCACCAGTTCGTCATCATCCATTTCTTCAATTCCGATAGGTTGTTTTTTCGGTTGTACTGCGGTTTTTCCGTAGTATTGGTTGTACATGCTGTCTTTGTCGTTTGTGTTGCCTTTAATGTTTGGGTTTTCTGTAATGGTATCCGCAACAGGTGCAGTTGGTTGCTCGGGTTTCTTTTGCCCCAGGTATACAACATTTGTTTCGGCTTCTTTTTTAGGAAAATCGGCTAGGTTTTCTGTTCCGAAACCTGTGGCGATAATGGTAATTTTAACCTGATCGCCAAGTGAGTCGTCGAAAGTGGCTCCCCATATTACATCAATGTCTTCTCCCATTTTGGCCATGAATTCGTGTATTTCGCTTACATCATCCATTTTGGCCTGATTGGTAGTAGAGGTATACAGGTTTAGCAGTATTTTCTTTGCCTTAGTAATATTTGTATTGTTGAGCAACGGAGAGTTCAGGGCATTTTCGATAGCTTTGGTAATGCGTTTTTCTCCGGTTCCGTATCCACTGTTCATAATGGCTACGCCTCCATCTCGCATGGTGGTGTCTACATCGGCAAAGTCTACGTTTATATATCCGGACACGGTAATGATTTCAGCTATTCCCTTGGCTGCATTGGCCAGCACGTCATCAGCTTTGGCAAACGCATTGGCAAGCTCAAGGTCGGGATGCATTTCGCGTAGTTTTTCATTATTAATGACCAAAAGGGCGTCGACATGTTTTTTCATTTCGTCTACACCTTCCAGGGCTTGTGCAATTTTCTTTTTTCCTTCAAATTCAAAGGGTATGGTAACGATACCTACGGTAAGGATACCGAGATCTTTGGCAGCTTTGGCTACTACGGGGGCTGCTCCGGTTCCGGTTCCTCCTCCCATTCCGGCTGTTACGAAAACCATTTTTGTGTTTTCTTTCAATATCCGATCCAGTTCGGGA
>JAVBUB010000011.1:0-6667 GCA_031555675.1 Paludibacteraceae bacterium
AGAATATCTTCATCCAAATCCTGTTTGATGGTCAACGTTTTACTCAGCTCAGTAATTTCAACGGCCAAATCTTCAATCATATCGGCCTCTATTTCCACCCGCGTTTCTATCAAGGCACAAAAAACATGATACCCATTTGTATAATTCCGGGGATTGGCAAATATTTTTTTCGTTGTTTCATTAAATGATTTCAATTCAGCGCCGCGAACAGATACAAGAATATTGCTTTTCAGGATAAAAGAAACGGGCTCCTGCTCGGAAGTTTCATCTACCAAAAAGTTAGAGTTCGCCACAATAGTATCTTCCGTTTCCATATAACGGGAGCTGATTTCAATTTCTTCAATTTCTTCTTCCTCCTGAATATATATTTTCAGGAACTGCTCCAACTCGCTTTCTACATCAAGGGTAACATCATTGAGGTCTATCCAGAGAATATCTTTCATTGATATCTTTTTTAGAATATCAATGCTTCTGGACATTTTTAACTTGGTATTATCGTAGTAAAATAATCTAATTTCCGACATGGTCTTTGTTTTTTCAAATTAATAATCTGTTTTTGCCCTATGTCGGAATTTTGCATTTAGCTAGGTTGGAATATTATTTTCCACTAAATTGGTTAGTTCGACAAAGGAAGCTACATCTAATTGTTCCGGTCGACGATCGAAAATAGACTGGACATATACCGGGTTATCTTTTCCGAGTATCGGTTTTAATGAATTTCGCAGGGTTTTTCGTCGCTGGTTAAAAGACGTTTTTACCACCTGTTTAAATAAAATTTCATTGCATCCGATATTATCGACATTGTTTCTGGTAAGGCGGACGACCGCCGATTTGACCTTAGGCGGAGGGTCAAAAACCCTCTCATCTACTGTAAAAAGATATTCGATATCGTAATATGCCTGTAATAAAACACTTAAAATTCCGTAGGTTTTGTTGCCTGCAGGAGCAGCAATACGTTGAGCCACTTCTTTTTGTATCATACCTGACAAGCAAGGTATCTGATCTCTGTTCTCAAGAAGTTTAAAAAAAATCTGACTTGAAATATTATATGGAAAGTTTCCGATAATATAGAATTTACCGGCATACATTTTTTTCAAATCCAATTTAAGAAAATCCGCATCAATAATACGATCTTTTAAATCGGAAAAATTATTCTCCAGATAAACTATAGATTCTTTGTCGAGTTCAACAACGGTCAAATCGACATTGTCGTTTTGCAATAAGAATTGGGTTAGAACTCCGGTGCCGGGGCCAATTTCGAGGACTTGCCTCTTTTCTTCCAACGGCAATGTTTCGGCAATGCGTTTGGCAATAGATAAATCTTTCAGGAAATGTTGTCCTAAATGCTTTTTCGGCTTTACATATGTTGAGTTCTTAAGCATTTGTTATTTTTCTCTTAAAAAAGATGTACCTTTGCGTGGTCATTTGTATTTGAATTTGCAAAAGTACCTATATTTTTTCTAAAAACAGATACATTGGACTATAATAAGCATAAAATAATGAACAAATTTCTCAAAAACACACTAAAAGTATCTGCTTCGCTGGCATTGGGTATATTTATTTTCTGGCTAGCCTACAGGCAAATGGATACCAAGCAGATATTTGAAATATTGAGCGGTAATGTACGCTATGAATATATTTGGATTGGAGTTTTCATTGGTATTCTTGCCGATGTTTTCAGAGCTTTAAGATGGAAAATGCAAATTGATGCACTAGAAGAACAGAAACCTACGGTTATTAATACTCTTTTTGCCGTAATGATCGGCTATTTTGTCAATTTTCTTGTTCCGCGTGCTGGCGAGGTAGTTCGCTGCGGAATTATTAACCGGTACCATAAAATTGCCTTCACAAAAGTGCTGGGTACCATGATTGCCGAAAGAGCTTTCGATTTCATTGTACTCTTATCGTTGATTGCTTTTGGCGCTTTGATACAAATGAATTTATTTATGGGAATGTTTTCCGAGCATGTTTCATTCTCACACCCTTCTATGAGTATGGTATACTGGCTCATCGGAATTTGTGCTTTTTTATTGTTGCTTTGGCTGTTCCGGAAACGCATCAGAGAGACTTTCGCTTACAGGAAATTTGTTGCCTTGGTAAAAGATATCTGGATTGGTATTAAAACTTCGTTGAGACTTAAAAGACGTTATTTGTTTTTCCTCTATACCATAGGCATATGGGGTTGTTATTTCCTGATGCTTTATATTCCCGTTTTCGCCTTTGATTTTACCAGTGAACTATCTATTGCCGCCATATTTTTTACATTTATTATGGGTAGTTTAGGCACTGTAGCTCCGGTGCAGGGAGGTATAGGTACTTTCCACTTCATGACCATTGCCAGCTTAACCCTTTTCGGTATAGGCAAAGCAGAAGCCGGTGCCTTTGCTTTAATTGTGCACGGTTCTCAAATGGCTTCTTATATGATTGGAGGAATATTGTCTTTTATTGGTTTACCTCTTGTTAATTCGGGTAAAAAAGCCGCCGATACAAATAATACAAAAGAATAAGCTATTCTTCTATGGAATGGTTGGAACAAATAGAAATGCCTTTCTGAAGGATTAAATTGTTTGGATAGGCTATTCTTTCTCCATCGTCGGTTACCAGAAATACATAAAAAGTCCTGATATCTTCCAATGTAGCCTCTATAGGCAAATCTTTATCGTGAATCTTTATTCTGTCTCCGATCTTCAACTTCAATGTAAAGAAAATAATGAGGCCCGCAGTTACATTGCTCAGAATAGACCATTGTGCAAATAAGGCAACTCCAATAACAGCAAAGACAGAAGACAGCGCTACCAGCAAGTTTTTGGGATCTACTCCCCAAATACTGATTAGAATAGTAAAAACAACCAGGAGAATCAATATATTCAAAGTCTTTTTGATCATTTTAACCCGGCCTTCGTTGTAAGCATGCAAACCTGCAAAATTATTGACTAACTTATACGTAAACATACGAACAATGGGAAACATCAAAAAAACAATAACAGTACTGATAATCCGAACGAAATCTATATTTATATTCATAATTTTTATTTTTTCATACAAAGATATGAAAAGAGTATGAATAAAAACAACGAAAACAGACGATTAGCTAGAACTTAAATCATTTCAACAAACTCTCTTTGCTTGTTAAAAAAAGCAAGCCGTTGCATTTCACCACTTTCCGAAATCATGGTTGAAGTTCTTTTAAGTGCTTGTATCCATGTTTTGGCTTTATTAAACACTTCTTCTTCTGTTGAATATATTTCGTTTAATGTGAAAATCTTCATTAATGTAAGCTTATAATTTGTTGATTCAAAGTAGGTATAAACAGACTCGAAATGCAAATTAGACACATAAATATGAACCGGTTTCCCACTTTCAAAAGTTCCTCTTTCTGCCATTTTTTCCAGGTCAGAAATACACATAAGCATCTCTTTTTTTAATAATTTGGAGTCTTCTTCTGTTATCAATTGTATGTTGGTAAAATATTTTATATCATTTACCAAATAATAAAATAAAAGTTCATCGCATATAAAATAAGTATAGTTGACTTTTCTTATTTTTTCAAAATAGTTTTCATTGAACATTTGCTGTCTTTCTGATACAGCAATATCCGAATAGCATTTTATGGATCCCGGTCTGCCAAACTGATAGGCCCATTTCAATAAATAAAATTTATAGATATGTTTATAACCTGCTATCAGATATAGAGGTAAAATACTTGATACAAAGGCTATTTCGGAATGAGTATCTTCTATTGCCTGGTCCAGTTGCGACATAAATTTATCATAATTGGAAAAATCAAGTTCGGTAGGATTAATTAAATCGGTCATTTGCAACAAAAAAGGGTGACTTTTACGTGAGTTTGAACCTAATAGATTATCTAAAGAAATATTTAATTCTTTAGCAATGGTAACAACTTCCGAAAATGTAAAAGGAACTTCTCCTCTTAATCTTCTATAGACAGCTTCTTTTTCAATAAAAAGCATATCGACAAGCTGATTTGTCAACTCTCCTCTTTGAGGAATTTTTTCTTTGATAATTTTAATCAGATTATCATACAGCATTTTCTTTTCCATAACTTTTTCTTTTATGTTTTCTTAAATATTATTTTACTAATTTTATATATACTTCGCAGTAAAACAAACAGATAATGTTTTACCACAAGCATAGCCGCCAAGTAATGTCACTTCGGCAGATGCTATTTACATGTAATTTTTCAAATTTCGGAATTAGAATATATCGGAAAGACTTGCATATATTGCAAGCATAGACAGGGTTATCCGGAAAATAGATCTATATCAAGATAAAAGATATAATCTTGAATCTGACAATATCTTATCAATTCGAAATGACATATCAAATCAATTAAGATATATTTTAAAACAAGACAATATTTATTTCTTGATTTAAATTTATCCAATGTCCCCCTGTCTATATGATTAAAAACGATATAGACTTTCGTTTTTTTAGAGTAAGTATATATTTTCCTTTGTAATTCGATGTTTGAGACATCTGTTTGAATTACAAATTTTCTACAAATTTCCGTTGTTTTTCAAAAAAAGCAATCCTTTGGACTTCCCCACTTTCCGAAATCAGCGTGGAAGTTCTTTTGAGTGCCTGTATCCATGTTTTCATTTTATGAAACACTTCTTTGTCGAGTGACGCAACCTCATTCAAGGAAAAAGTTTTTATCAGAGTCAAATAATATTCACTTGTTTCCAAATAGGTGTAGGTAGTTTCAAAATTAAGGCTGGATACATAAAAATGAATTTTATTTCCAGAATTGAAACAGCCTGTTTCCGCCATTTTTTCCATGTCGCTCAGCAATTTTAATAAATCTTGTTTAAGCAACTGGATTTCACTTTCTTTTATCAGGTTAATATTAGCAAAATATTTGATATCATTGGTCAAATGATCAAACAAAAGTTCATCCCATATTACATAGGTGTATGTTACATTAAGGGCTTCTTTTATAAAATCTTCATTATTTTTCCGTAACCTCTCATCTATTTTTATATCCGAGTAGCTTCGTGCAGAGCCGGGGCTGCCAAACTGATAAGCCCATTTCAAAATGTAGAACTTGTAAATGTACTCATATTCAACAATAAAATGAAGAGTTAGAATACTGGAAGCAAAGCCATACTCCGAATAAAGTCCGTTCCTTACAACTTTCAACACATCAACAAACTCCTGATACATAACGAAATCGTCTTCACTAATATCAATATAGTCGGTCATTTTCAGCTGAAAAGCAAGTTTTCTTGATGGAGCAACGCCAATCAGGCTATCTAAAGAAATACCAAATTCATGCGCTATTGTAAGAATTTCGGTAAAAGTAAATGGTACTTCGCCACGTAACCTTCTGTATACCGCTTCTTTTTCTATTAAAAGAATATTTACAAGTTTTTCTGCCAGTTTACCTCTTTCTGGTATTTTATCTTTAATAATTTTTAAAAAATTGTCGTATACCAATTCTTTTTCATGCTTTACCATAAATGTTTATTTAGTAGATGTATATATTTCAAACCTAAAACAGAAATTTCCCCCTAATTTTCCCCCTGATTTTTTCGAAGAATAGAACTTGATTCACACCCTTGTTCTATCTGAAAGTAATTGAAAGCGAATTAAAGAAATAGGCTATTTTAGAATGAAATTATACATAATAACCTTTTTTCTACCATTTATAATAAGTTGTTTTTTTTTCATTTGATTTACAAAAATTTCTAAAAGTATTAAAGAAATAAAATTATTTAATTTTTTTGTAATTCAAAATCAAATTTATAACAAAAACAAATACAAACATCTTATTTTAGGACTAATTTGTTTCGAATTTCGCAACTATTCATATTCATATTCCTTATTTCATTAGAAATGCGACTTATTTTTATTGTGAAAATTTTTATATTTAATTAAAAATGAATATTTTACGTGATAATAACGAGATTTTGTCAGATAAAAAAAGAGTGAACCTTATCGTTTTAATGTATAACCTTTAAAGTTTGAAATTATAAAACCGATAATTTCTAAAATGATAAAAAAGCATAGAAAAGATGAGATTACCAACCAAGCGGTGTTCATCAAAAAATAGGGTTTGTTATCCATAAATGGAAATAATGCCAAAAATGCACATCTAAACATTACAAAAAAAAAGGAGCTTTATTCAAAAGCTCCCATTTGTAATATATTTATTTCTTTGTCTGTGAGGAAACGATATTTTCCTCGCGAAACATTCTTCTTGGTTAAACCGGCAAAATAAACGCGATCTAATTTTTCTACCTTATAACCAAAATATTCGAATATTCTTCTAACAATACGGTTACGTCCGGAATGGATTTCAATTCCAACCTGTCTTTTATCTCCATCGTCGACATAACTTATTTTGTCCGCATAAATTTCTCCGTCTTCTAGTGTAACACCTTTGGCGATATCTTCCATATGGTTCCTTGTTAATGGTTTATCCAAAAATACATGATAGATTTTCTTTTTGTTGTATTTAGGATGTGTCAATCTCGCAGCCATATCTCCATCATTCGTCAGTAATAAAACACCAGTTGTATTTCTGTCAAGGCGACCTACGGGATAAACGCGTTCATTGCAGGCATCTTTGATTAAGTCCATCACAGTGAAACGTTCTTGCGGATCATCGGATGTTGTAACACAATCTTTGGGTTTATTAAGCAGG
>JAVBUB010000044.1:0-10099 GCA_031555675.1 Paludibacteraceae bacterium
CGGCATTATCTTTTGGATTCAGGAAAGAGTGTACCCCGGCTAAAGTGGCGTATGTTTTTTCAGATTTTTCTTTTTCCAGTATAAAGAATCCGGCACCTTCGCCCGCAATGGTTCCGGCATGCGAACCTTCAAACAAGTCGAGGTTGTCTATCGGTTCTTTTCGCCACATATTTAACATATTGAAGATGTCGAAATGTTGTTGCGAATATTCATCAATTCCACCTACCAATACGTTGGATGTTTCTCCCTCATTAATCAGCATAAGGGCATCCTGCAAAGCATATTCAAAAGAGGAGCCACGGTGGCAATAGGTATTGTTGTAACCTTTGATTTTTTTCATCATGGCTATTTGTGCTGCAACCGTGTTGTGCGAGGAATTGATAAATGGAATAGGGGAGAGCATTTGTTCATTCTCGTCCAGAACAGATAATAAAAATTTCTCCAAATCTGTAATACATGCAAGACCGGTACCTACAACAATGGCTTCGATTTCCTTTTCAGGTAAATTATTCATGCAAATACTTGATCCACCTAGTCCCATTTTCAGGATACGCGACATACGACGGAGTTGTATCGGGTTTATGAATTCTTTATAAGGTGGCTCAATACATTTTAATAATTCGGTAGAATGTTGTGGCTGTTCCGGAAAACTTCCATCGTATGTCTGTTGTGGAGATATTAGTGCTATTGAGTTGATATATGCCTGCATAATGGTAGTGACGGGGTATCTCGTCAATATAAAAATGTTTAAACTTTGGATATAATCAATGTTGAATTGCTCCCTCCGAAACCGAAAGAGCTCGATAATACATGATTTATCTTATGATTTTTTATTTGTGTTTCAGGAATAAAGGATAATTCTTCTATCTTATTTTCAAATCTCAAGTTTGGAAAAACAGTTTGGTATTTGATAGCCAAAATGGCCAAAACAGCTTCTATCACACCCGATGCAGCCAAGGTATGTCCTGTATATCCTTTGGTGGAGCTGACAGGTGGTACGTTTTCTCCAAAAACAGCTTGTATAGCATTGCTTTCGGATAAGTCGTTTACTTGTGTACCGGTACCATGCGCGTTAATGTAATCAATATCTTTGGGAGTTAATCCGGCTACTTCCAAAGCGCGGTTAATGGTCATGATTGCTCCTGAACCGTCGGGAGAAGATGCGGTTTGATGAAACGCCTCATTGCGGTTGGCATAACCGGTTATTTCTCCGTAGATAGTTTTTCGGGCAGCGGCTTCTTCCGATTCTAATACCAAAAAGGCAGCTCCTTCGCCTATGGTTACGCCATTGCGGTCGCGGTCAAACGGCTTGCATCCGGTAGGAGAAACAATTCCCAACGAATTAAATCCGTTGATGGTAAAACGTGATAATGCATCCATACCACCCACTAATACCCGGTCTAACATACCGTTTTTTATCATGCGCGCTCCGGTCATAATCGCATTGGCAGATGATGAGCAAGCCGTACTCATGGTGGTAGCATTGGATTTTATACCGAAATATCCGGCGATACGTTCGGTGCAGTCAGCACATTCCAATGACTGTATTTTATCAATATGTTCTGTATTTCCTGCTAAAAGATCTTTATAATATAGTTCGTTTAAGTCCATTCCACCAACCGTAGTGGAATTGATAATTCCCATGTCGGGCAGATGTCTTTCGCACCTGGACATTTGTACTGCTTGCTGTGCCGCAATAAGTCCGAGTAAAAAAGTCCGGCTATATATGTTATGGTTAACAGAGGAAAGTTTGGCTATTTCAATCAGGTCTTTGTTGCTTCTTTTTATTTCGGCAACAGGGAAATGCTTCAATGTAGTTTGGAGTAGAGAAACAGTACCTATGGCCGAACGTTTCTCCATAAGGGAGGCATAGGTTTCTTCTTCTCCGCATCCGATTCCTGAGATAATACCATATCCTGTTATGAAAACTTTTGCGCTCATTTCTTCCCTGATTCCTCTATTAATTTAGCCATCGACCGTACTGAAGTCAGTACTTCACGGCGTTTATTGGGATCTTCGATGCGGATACCGTATTGTTTTTCCAGCAATAAAATTAATTCTATGGCATCGATAGAATCGAGTCCAAGGCCTTCTACAAATAGAGGTGCATCGGGGTCGATATCTTCGGGGGTAATATCTTCCAGTGATAGAACTTTAATGATTTGTTCTTTCAATTGTTCAATTAATTCTTCTTGCGTCATTTGTCAATTCGTTTTTTCTTATCGTAAATAATGGCAACAGATGAACATAATACAAAAAACAGGAATAAGGTCAGGCTTTCAGGTAAAACCGCTTGCCAGTTCCCGTCTCGGACGAATATATCATAAAAGCCCGTCAATCCCCAGTTTAAAGGAGATAGCTTGCTGATAATCTGCATGGCATAAGGCATGATAAATGTAGGTATCCAGATACCTCCGATAGCAGCCAGAATAACAACCGAAATGGATCCGAATATGGCTGCTTGCTGATGGCTTCTGGCAAGCTTACCAATAGCAATACCATATCCGATAGCCGCCAGTGATGCCGAAACCGACATCAATACCAAAGCCAGTAAACTGTGTCCTAATTCTAACGCCGGTAAGCCCAGTAAAGGTAAAATGTAAACGCCCATGAAGAACATTAATATAAGTTGTAGCAGGCAAACTGCCAAATAAACAACTATTTTGCTCAATATATAAAGCCAATAGGGGCAGGGCATGGTGAGTAACCTGGTAAAACTACCGTCTTCACGTTCTTTAATGATATTCCCGGCAAGCGAAACGACAATAAAAAATACGGCAAACATTCCCCAGGCAGGTACATTGTGTTGTACGGAGTTGGGAATGATTCTGGCTTCATCCAGTTTAGCGTATTGCTCTTTAATTTGTACCGGATTGCTATTAATATTAATGTCTCCGATCGGAAATGGAACCAGCTTGTTTACTTCTTTGGTTATTTCACTGAAAACAAATTGATTTTGTATTGAAATAGCATGTTCGCGGATGCTGCTCATCAGTGTCGATTTAAATGAGCTTTTCGTTGTAGGGTCAATATAAATAATGATAGCTAGCGAATCTAGTGAAATAGAATTTTGTGTTCCGTTAAATGTTTGCATAATGCTTTGTTGAACATTTTTACGGATAAGTTCGGTGGTGCTTTCCGGAATGACGATGCCAATTTGATAATCTCCCCGCGCTACAGCTTTTTCTATAGACTGTTGTGTGAGTTGTTCGCCATTTAAATCGGTTGTTATGTCAAAAATATGAGTAACAACAATTTGTTCTGTTATGGAATTGCCAAGTGAATCATTGTCGGCATTGAGCAGGATAAGCGGCACTTTACTTTCGTTGATTGAATTAAAAGTGCTGTTTTGCAGGTATGCCATTAATACAACCAAAGCCAGAGGCATTAAAAACATCATGGCTAATCCGCCCAAATCGCGAACCAGCAACAAATAGTCTTTATATATTAATGCCCTTAGTTTCATTATTTAATCTCTTAAGTTTTTCCCGGTTTTCAGTAAGAATAAATCTTCCAGTGTATCTACTTTTTCCAGATTGATCAGTTCTTTGGGTTTGCCTTCGCATATAATACGGCCATCGTCTACCAATGCTATGGATGTACAGAAATTTTCTGCTTCGTTCAAATGGTGGGAAGTATAAATAATAGTTGTTCCTTCTGCATTTATTTTTCTCAGGTTTTCGATTATCACATGGCGTGATTGCACATCTACTCCAACGGTAGGCTCATCGAGGAATAACAGTTTAGGTTTATGCAGCAAACCTGCAATTAAATTTACCCGCCGTTTCATGCCGCCGGAATATTTTTCAATATGGCGGTTTTTATTCTTTTCCAATCCGAATATGGCGAGCAATTCACTTACCCTGCTTTCGAGTTCTTTTTTCTTCAGGCCATAAATGCCTCCGAATATTTTAAGGTTTTCGTAAGCAGTGAGGCTTGGATATAAAGCAATATCTTGTGGTACTACACCTATCATCGGTTTTATTTTCTCCATTTCGTTTTTAACCAGATAACCGCAAACAGTAACTTCTCCCCGGTCATAAGAACGCAGTCCGCATAAAATGTTGATAGCTGTTGTTTTTCCGGCGCCGTTAGGCCCCAGTAAACCAAAAATTTCACCAGCTTTAATCGAAAGCGACAACCCGTCTACAGAGGGATTTACATTTCCCTTGTAAAGTTTGCAAAGATCTTTTATCTCGATGATGTTGGTTGAAACCATGGTTAATTTGATACTTGTTTATTTTACGGAAATTGCCAATTCTTTGAAGAATTTTTCTTCCAGCTTTGCAATGTTCAATAAAATATCTCCTAATTGATCGTATGTATATTGTTCGCCCTGTCTTTTTTTGAAGATGCGGGCTGCTTTATATGCAAAATCTCGCCACAAATCGCCTATTTCGGTCATTCTGTTTGAGAAATCATTTAATTCGGTTATACCTGTAATGATAGCGGCCTGTTGTAAAAAGGCTGCATACATATACCTGAATCCGGCTCCTCCTGTTCCTATTTCTTCGAGCATACGGATAATTTGTGCCAGGTTAAGGGCTGCTCTCCGTTTTCCCATTTTCTTTTCCCAGGTCCGTATTTTTTTCGATAGATAGAAAATTCCATTGACGCCAAAATACGGTATCCATTTAGGTTGAGAAGTCATGTGCCAGCAATTTTTCCTGATGGCCTTTTTAATGATAGGCGTAAAATCAGGTAACTTTTCCGGAACATGTTCTACCCAATACATTTGTCCAAACAACGGATAGGTACCTCCAATGGCAAAACGTACGCGCTCCAGGTCTTTTCTCGTAATAGTTACCTTTTCAATAGCATTGGGATCACTGATAATATAATTATCCTGATCATCTTTGCCTACAACACATATGTTATGCCCATTGAAATGGAAACGATATTCTATCGGCAAGTATGGAAGATAATACATTCCTACCACGCAACCAACCGGCTTACCGGAAAGAAGCACTTCGTCCATTTCGTCCATGGCGTGCTTGTGCTTAAGGTAGCGTTTTGTTTTTATTTTAAAGCCTAATGAACGTGCAATGCGAGAAAACAATACTCCCGGAAATGTACGGAAAGAAGTCACAGCCATTCCCGATAATTTCACAAATGGAATATGAGAGAAAAATAGTCCGCTCGACATTCCGAAGATCAAAGGCTCCGAAATTTCAAACCCGTAAAACTTTAATACGTTTCCGATAACTCCATTTTCGCAATGAGCAGCCGGTTTATGTTCAAAATTCATTATGTTGTTACAATATTGTATTTTTATTTTTGCAGCTTTAACTTATCTGTTTAATTATAATGCTTAAACCTACTTTTACTATATCATTTATATATTCTTTCATATTATCAAATTTTCTTTCATTTACATTTTCAAGAGATAATGTGAATGGTTCGATATTAATAGGAATTGTGGTTTTAGTATCATCAGCATCTTTGTTTAGAATAGGCTCAAAATATTGGAGAAAAGCGCCTATTGCAATAGCATCATCATCATATCCGTAATGGTGTACAGATAAAACTAGATCATATTTTCTTTTATCTTTTAAATTAAAGTATATTCTAAACCAACCTCTAGGTAAATTCCTGTTAAAAAAATAATCAAACTGATTAGCATATTCAATTATTTCGTTGGTATGAAAATAATAGTTTTCTTGGTCTGGCCTGCATGAAGATATTCCAATTTCTGCTTTATTTTTTGGAGTAGATCTGTGTAGTTCGTTTTTTATTTCACCAAGTAAATCATAAATAACATCAAATACTTTATTTTGATTGGCATTAAGAGTTTGTATTCGTTGTTTTTTTATTTTTTTATCACTTTCAGATATTTTCTCATTGAATATATTTGCCAACTCAGATAAAGAACCAATTTTCTTTTCTGTTTTAAAGTTTAAGGCTAGCTCTATACTTTTTTTCTGTTCTTGTGCAAAAAATGAAACTAAACTTTGAGGGTTGTTATTATCAGCATTTTCTAATGCATTAATATATTTTACTTTGTCCGTTCGTTTAACAGTAAAAGGAAGCAGTCCATTTTTTATTAAAATCAGACTTGCTAGTAAACGGGCTATTCTTCCGTTTCCATCTTGGAATGGGTGGATTTGTGTAAAAGAATGGTGTACCCATGCTGAAATAATGATAGGATTTATCTTTTTCCCGGCTAAACCATTATAAGTAGTTAACAGAGTTTCCATTTCACTTTCAACATGAATAGGTGGACAATACATAAAAATACTGCCATCTTCTCGTTTAGGATTATTCTCATGTTGTTTAAATTCTCCTTTCAACAGTTTCACTTGGACTCTGTTACCCAAAGAATCAATTGCTTCTGTATAATCTTGATGTTGGGTAATTAATTGATGTAGTTCTTTAATAAATCCAATAGAAAGATTTCTATCTGATTTTACGAAATCAAAAATAAAATCCATTGCTTCAAAATGGTCATGCAAATATTGCATTAACTTTTTAGGAGGAATGTTTGTATCGTTATGACCTATATATGACTCCACAAATCCATCTTTTATGAGAGTTAGCGTTATCCCTTCCGTCAGGTCATACAATTTCTCTACAACACCTGTTTCAATGGCGTGTTGTCTTTTTAGTTTGGTTAAAAATTCCTCATAACTTTCATCTCCATTTTCGAATTCAGCCCTTTTCTTATACCAACTTGGTGCTAAGTCATCAAATATTGATGTGTCCGCGTTGGTCCATTTTTCATCAATTGAGATACCTCTCCAAATTTTTATTTCCTTTTCCATAATTGAATATACTTTGGGCTTGCTCTTATTTTTTTATATTTTTTTAAGTTCATCCACCGTGATCCGCAACATATCAGCATATTTTTGTAATATATCTTCACTCAATGCATTAAATACATCCGGTTTCATGTGTTTTTTGATGTGTCTTTTGGAAATTCCCGTATAGCTCGAAAGTAAATTCAGGCTCATCAGGTTTTTTTCCATGTGGTAGACCAATGGGCTTATTTTTCCCTTCTGTATATCTTTTTTTATATTTTCGCAATTTTCACTGATATGATCCCACGTAATATCAATGGCGTCGTTTTTAATAATCCAACCATCACTTACTACTGTCTGATAACAACCGTCGTTATCTACAGCATAAGCTATATCCCTGATTTTGGTGTCTTTAAAAAACTTCAGGTCTTGTGGTACGTCTTCTATTTTCATTTGTTTTTAGTCATTAACAAACGGTTAACATGCAGTAGCAATAAGAAAAACGGGCGCTTTCGGGAACCATCATCAGAATTTTTTCTCCTTTTTTTAATTTGCCGGAACGCATAATTCCTTCTATCATGGCAAATGCCGAAACAGATGCAACGTTTCCTATTTCAGGCAGATTTAAGAACCATTTTTCTTCCGGAATAAAAAAATCAATTTTCCCGAATTCCTGCATAATATTTTCTTTAAAAAACATGGAAGAAAGATGCGGCATAAACCAGTCAATATCATCGGCAGTAAAATTCCGTTTTTTAGTTAGTTCTATCAGATACTTACCTCCGAGTGGCACTATATTGTTACCCAAAATGCGGGTATCTTGTTTAAACGAAAATAACGATTTACTCAACCACTCATTTTCAGGAAACATAGTCCAACCGGCCAATGTACCATCTTCCATTTTTTCTCCACCCGCATACATGCAGGTTTCTATTTCGTTGGCAAAAGAAGTAATTTCTATCCAGTCTATGCGCAATGAGAGATCTTTATTATCCGGTTTATCTTGCAAAAGCAATGCGGCGCCTCCGTCGGAAAGCATCCAACGCAAGAATTCTTTCTCGAATGCCAGCATAGGTCTTTTCTCCAATTGATTCAGATTTTTTGTTTCTTCTTGAAAGTATCGGGCGGTCATCCATGCCGATAGTCTTTCGGAAGCAGAACACACAGCGTTATCCGAATTTTCGGATAAAACCGACATGTAGCCGTACTTTAACGCTTGCATACCTGTGCAGCACGAACCGGCAAAAGAAACAACTTCTGTTCTTTTTTTACCTCCCAGCATTCCATGTACCATCACTCCGTGGGATGGTACAATTTGTTCCGGTGATGTGGTTCCGCAAGCGAGCACATCCATATCTTCCAATGTAAAAGTATCGTCAAACAATCCACAAATGGCGTTCGCCGCTATCTGTACATTGGTGTGAGTTACATTTCCCTCTTTATCTAATGCGTAGTACCGGCTTTTAATTCCGTTTTTTCCTAGTACAATACGCCGGGCCAATGAAGGTTTCCCGTTAACCATACCCAAGTATTGTTCCATGTTTTCATTGGCTACAGGTTGGTTTGGAAAAAAAACAGATGCCCTGGTTATATAAACAGATTTATTCATTAAATTGTATACTTGATATCAAATTTTTATTGCACCTTCATATGATCGTTCCAGCCTAAGTTATAACACATTTCCTGTTTATGTCTTTTAATAAACACATAACGGAAAGGATAAGTAATGTAAAAAACAATTAAGCCGACCGGCGAAGCTATGTAGAGGACAAAAAACAGGTAATAGCAAAACATCCACACCCGTTTGGCTCTTTTTTGATCCTGATATCCGCCTTTTTTACGTATAAAATTGGCCCAGAAACCAAACATCCTATGCCCTGCTTTTTCTACAAAAACTACACTGGGTTTATATTCTGCTGCACCGGCTTTCATTAATTCATCTTGCAGGTTATTCCAATTGCCGTTCTCCAATGTTTCATTAATAATAGAACCAAATCTGTAAGATGCAGCAATATCTTTATCTCTGACTCCGGCAGGCGGTAACCAACGTGTAGCCTCTTTTTTGTTATAAAAAAGCCAACGGACAATGGTTAATACACTAACCAGGTTCGGGGCATTATCTTGTAAAACAATATTTCCTACGTAATTACCTCCTGCTTCGTAGATATACTTGCGTATTTTACGTTGTGCCATTACCCACATATTACGGCATCCGGAAATATTCACAATATTTTTGCCTTTTAAATAAGCTTTAATCTTTTCATCTTGGAAAAAAATATGGAGTGGGAGAGAGGGAGATAAATACCATGATTGTGCGGCAATAACTACTAAGTCCGCATTAGCAATATCTTCAAGGTCAATATCTTTTAGTCCGCAGGTAGGAATGCCCAAACGGGATTCGGGAAAAGCATCAAAAAACTCAAAACAAGTCCATGGAAATGGAAAAGGTTTTTCCGGTTCAATAGCTTTATATATAACCTTATTGCCATTTTCTTCCAGTGGATGACAAATGTTACGGGCTATATCCAAAGCCTGTCCACTCTGGGTATAATAAAATACTGCTATTGTTTTTTTCTTAATATTGTCCATGTAATAATAATTCCAAAAACATTATTTTATGCTGAAATAATTTGCCGGAATGCTAATGTTTAATTTCTTGTCGGAAAACTGATACTCCGTATAATCTTTATCTTTGCCGGTTGAGATTTCCGTCATACGCATGCGAGTAAGAGACATGTCATTTTTATTCAGGCAGATGGTTATCTCGTCCAACGCTGTTTTTATATTTCCTTTGATCGGAATTATTTTTACCAGGTACTCTTTTCCGTTTTGAAAATATTCTGTATTGTAATTTTTATCCAATACTTGTAGATTTCCAGTCATGCAGGCTGATATGATATCTTTCATTTCTTTCATCAAGCCATTCGAATTCACATTGTAAACGTTTTCTTTTCCATTGGAAACCATTTTCATCTTGGATCCGTTGATGATAATTTGATACAACATCGGAGTAACATAATTGAAACTCACTTTATCGTTTTTCTGATAATAGAATTTACCTTTAGAAATCACATCACTTGTAGCATTCGATATATGTTTTATTTGCGTAAAATTGCTTTCTATCGAATTTACTTTTTGTACTTCAGTTGCCATTTTTTGTTTGAAAACCTCCACATTATCTAATGGCTTCATATCGTTTTGGGCAAATGCTGAGACACTTGCAGTCAACAAAATGAAAAGATATATTATCGTTTTTTTCATAGCTAACATCAAGTTTAAGAATTAATACTGCCGGATAAAGCAAATTTTTTCTTAAGGTTGCAAATATAGCAATAAAAACCGAAAAAATGTAAAATTATTGT
>JAVBUB010000027.1:0-17211 GCA_031555675.1 Paludibacteraceae bacterium
GATTATTACAGCCAATAGCAGCGTATAATTTTTCCCTAATTTCTTTTTCGATTCCTTTGGTTATTTGATTATAACCGGTATTAAATCCTCTTTTGATTTTTACTTCGATTTCTACCATTTCATACTTTTTTAGATTATAAATAATGTATTTTGCAATGTTGATTTTTTAATTACATTTGTAATCGAAATGTTGACAATGCAAATATATAACATTGTTGTGTATATTTCCAAATAATTACACAACATTTTTGTGTAATTATTAAATTTTATTTTGTATGTCCAATAAAGAAACTGTAAAAGAGAGACTTAAGAGATATATTGATTACAAAGAAATATCTTTTAGAGCATTTAGTTTGTCGATCGGAATGTCTGAAAATTATATTTCCAGCATGAGAAGTTCAGCAAAACCTGATATTATACACAGAATTGCCGATCACTATCCGGATTTAAATACAACATGGTTAGTTACTGGAATAGGAGATATGTTGAATACAGACAATAATTTGAATCAAGATATTCTAAAAAAAACTGCCAAAAAGAATAATATGTCTATTGAAGAATTGACATCAGCAATAATGAATTTGTCTGAAGCTGCTGTTATAAATGCCCGTGCAAGTGAGATGAATGCAAAAGCAAATATAATTAACGCGGAATCGAGCTTAACAAATAGTAAGAACATGGAACGTATGCTTGAATTAATCAGCAAAAATGAAAAAGGGGAGTTTGTGAAGCAGATAATAGGATACGACGATGCTGCCCAAGCTGCCGAATGTGCAGATGCCGGGTAGATAAATCAAATCCCTTTATGAGAATTGTTTTTTAATAGTAAGACATGAATGATTAATCGTTGACAAAAATAAGTTTATTAATTTAAATTCAAAGAATTATGAGAAAAATTTTAGTATTAGTATTTATTTTATTTACCCTAAACTCTTGTATGTCTGTCAGAGAGATAGGAACTTTAAATATGATCTCTACACGTAATGTTAGTCTTAATGAAAAATATGAGCTTCTAGCAACTTATGTAGGAATCAGTAAAAACGAACTTAAAAGAAGCAAATCTCAAACAATAAATGAAGCTACTAATACAACAGTTAAAAGAGTTCCTGGTGGCGAATTTTTAATGAATGCTAAAATTTATATTATAAATGAAAGATCTTTTGCGGTAGAGGGTGATATTTGGGGATTAAAAACAAATGCAAAATCTTATCGTGGTTTTGAAATTGGAGATAGGGTTATGTGGAAAGTAGGCCCTAAAATTTATAAAGGTGTTCTGAAAGGGCACATAAGTGAAAAAAACACCAACATATGTATAATTGAAAGAGAAAATGGAAAAATAGCCAAAGTAAAATATGATAATATAACAAAATTAGAATAGTCTACTAAAACGGGACAAAAACAACATTTATAATAATATAAACAGACCACAACAGACATACAGACTGAAACAGACAAAATAGACGGAAATAAATGTTAGTAAAATCGGGCATTTTTGTAAGTTGAGACCCTCCCTCCAGGTCCACTTTAGCAAGAGTGAAATTGAAAGAAAAATCCTGTAAATCAATGATTTATGGGATTTTTTGTTTTTGCTAATGTGTGTTTCTATACTTAAATTGTTTATATAAGCCTACCTAAAAATAACAAAATTATCCTTGTTATTATAAACCTTTTTGGTATGATTGTTGTTTATATAGCAGTTAATTTCAATCTATCCGAACTTATGATCAAGTGGAGCATGAATATCAAAGACATGCTGTATCGGTGTTCTGGAATTTGAATGTGTTTATTTGAATTAAAAATAAATTTAAAATGAAAAAAATCTTTTTATTCGCATTATTGCCAATCCTATTATTGGCATCTTGCAACAACAAGCAATGTAACAAACAATGCAGTAAAGACAATGCATGCCAGGTTCAAACTTACAGCATGAATGAAAAACGCATGTATGCCCGTGCCGTGGAAGGCGCTATTTGGGGTATGCCGTTGGTAAATGTAGATTATATGCGTCAAGCCTATTTCAAAGCGGGTGCAAAATACAACGACGCTATTTTCTGGTCGAATCCCAACACTTGGATGAACCAAACCACTACACCAAATCACTCTACTTCGTATGTGATATTTTTCACGAACTTGAAAGACGGACCTGTAGTTGTGGATATTCCGGCAGCAACCGAACAAGCACTGTACGGAACGCTTATCAATTGTTGGAACGAACCGATGATTAATGTAGGAAACACAGGTTACGACCATGGGAAAGGTGGAAAATACCTGTTGCTTCCGCCGGATTATACGGGGAAAATCCCTTCGGGGTATGTGCCTGTTCAGTCTACAAACTATAACAATTACAGTTTGTTGCGTATCATTATCAAAACACAAAGTCCGGAAGATGTAAAGAAAGGTATCGAATATCTTCATACTTTGAAGATATATCCGTTGGCAGATGCCGCTTCGCCTAAAGCGATCCAATTTATTGATGTGGCAAGCAAACCGTTCGAAGCCGTTCCGGAATACAATAGTAATTTTTACGTTTCGATGGCTCGCATGATTAGCGAAGAACCGGTACTCGAACGCGACCTTGCTGTGATGGGGCAACTTTATATGTTGAACATAGGGAAAGACCTTACATTTAATCCCGATACCGAAACAAAAGAATTGCTCGACAAAGCTGCCGAAGAAGCGCATCAATGGATGATGGAAGGCTATGCCACTAACGGTACGCCTATCTGGCCGAAAGAAGGGCGCAGATGGACTTTCTTGCTGGATATACCGCTTGCCGAAGGAACGAAAGTTACCTTTGTTGAAAAAGGAAAAGATTTGCGCGTAGATGTCCGGGCGGCAGCATGGTTTGCCATGTTTGGGCCTGTAGTTCCGCCGCCACCGCAATTGTATGTAAAATCTTACGAAACCAAAGAGGGCGAACGCCTGAATGGCAGCAGTACCTATCACTTGCAAGTACCGGCCAATGTTCCTACTACTCAGTTCTGGGCAGTTGATGTATACGATGCTGCTACCGGCGCATTTATTCGCGAAACGCCGGTTGTAGGGCTTGATTCGTACAAGCAAAACTTGTTGAAAAATGAGGATGGAACGGTCGATGTTTATTTCGGAACAAAAGCCCCTGCAGGCAAAGAAAACAATTGGATTCCAACTGTGGAAGGAAAACCATTTTTTGTTATGTTTCGTATTTATGGGCCTGAAAAAGGTGCTGTGGATGGCACTTGGGTATTGAATGATATTGAAAAAGTGAAATAAATTGTAGCAAACAAGCAAGCGAGCGAGTTCCAGTAAGAATTGTTGCGAACGGATAGGACGACGGTTCTGATACTTATAACTCCAGTGTCCCAGCGACCCAATTCTGGCCGGTTGTTGTGCTTAGTTGCGATAAAATTAAAAGAAAAATCCTGTAAATCGTTGATTTATGGGATTTTTCCTTGTAGATAGCTCAGAAATGTAGCCGGTTATTATTTTCCAAAATTGCTCTGATGGTATTTTTATTTTACTACATTTGTGTTTCAATTTACGAACCTATGAAAAAGTGAACTTTGGGAACCCTGTTTATGACAATGCCTGCTTCCGCTTATGATTCTGTTGCCGGTGGAACTTATCATAATATTTTTCAGCAACAAAGCCATTGCAGGTAGAAGTAGCATCCGGTTCAGGCCATGATATGTTTTGTGAAATTAGAGGATAAATATATGAAATACGTTAAAAAACTACCTTTCTTACTACTATTGCTGCTGTTATTTTCCAATTGTATTCAAAATAAGGATTTCAACTACGAGCTTAGTATTATTGCAGATCAGGCCAATACGGTTCATTATGCCGTATTGGACAAAGGAGAAGAGATTGAGGGTTATGAGATAAGCAATTGCGCCGACCACGAATATAGTCCTAAAGTTTCTTTTCACAGCCGGAAAGGCGAATTAAATGCAAAAATCAATATTGTGGCGGAACGTGAGCCTTTCAGACTCTTTTTCAGAATAACAGATCTTAATACGGGAAACGTTGTAGTTGAAAGTTTTCATTCCGATTCGCTTATTTATTCCGGTGTAAATATTCAGGCTTCGTGGGATATGAAAACAGGAGAGTTGATACAAGTTACATCAGATAAAGGCGATCTCCGTCTATCTCAATTGCCGCAAACCGAAAACGATTCTCCTCACAGTAAAAATCCGTTTCTGAGGATATTGTTGACATGGGGATATTTGGGTTTGTTTATCGGTACTTTTCTGGCAGCTACTGTTTTGCCGTTTAGTTCCGAAATATTGGTTACCGGTTTGTTGTATGCCGGGGCTAATTCCCTGTATATATTTTTGGTGGCTACTTTGGGAAATTGGCTGGGAAGTATTTCCACTTACTACCTGGGCTGGTTGGGTAAATGGGAATGGATAGAAAGATTATTTAAAGTAACACCTGAGAAGCTGGAAAAACAACAGGCTAAAATCTCGAAATATGGTAGTATACTGGCTTTTTTTGTCTGGTTTCCGGTAGTAGGCGATGTATTTGCTTTGGCGCTAGGATTTTATAAAGTAAGCCCACGCAAGTGCATTTTGTTTATGCTTATTGGAAAGATGTGCCGTTTTGCTTTATATATCCTTTTTTATAATTACGTGAGCGGTTGGCTGGGTATAGGGCTTAAAATGTAATTTAGTAGACCGGTTAACGAGTAAACAAGTTGACTAGTATTTTTTCTTGTTTACTGGCCAACTGTCTACTTTTTTATTGCTTTTCCGTTAAATACTTCCAGAAGCGTACAGGCAGATGTTGCCGGTGCAGTTTCGGATTAATCCTTTCTTTGATGGTCATGGACTTGAAATAACCTTTCCACAGTTCTTGAAACAACTTTTCGTCTTCGGCCATGAGCTTTTCATCCAATTTTCCATCCAGGAAATGATCCGTGTTATCGAGAGTCATTTCGGTAGCTGTTTTCAGGTCATAGTAATAGCCGTAGTTCCGTTTCATATCATAAATAATCCATTTCTGGTCGGCAAAGCGGTCGGCAAAATGCTCTACGGCCAAAGGTAATGCATTGTAGATGGGAGCTATGGGAGCAAAGAACATATCGTCGGCCGCTTTTTGGAATCGCACAAATTGCAGGATATGTTCTCGTTCGCGGCTTACTTTTCGGGCGAGTTGCTGCATTTCCAATACATCCGCATCGGCAAAATTGGTTTCGATAGACTGTTTGCTGTCAAAAGATTTGCAGATATACCTGAATATGAGTTCATCGCTACCGGGTTGCTCCGATAGCCAGGTGTGGGTAATCATGTTGCAGGAATTTTTGGATATTTTTTTTTTCAATCCTGCCCATACGCGTGCCGACTTTTCTTCGTCGGTTACCACTGTGTGTATTTCGCCGGCAAACAGAGGTTCTATTTCTTCTTTACCCAACAGTTTCCCGGGGAATGTCTTCCGGCTGTAGGCGTCGAAAACAACGGTAAGCAGTCCTTCAAATGTTTTATCGTAGCGAAATAAGACAAGCCCCCCTAAGTCCCCATAGCCTCCATCCCCTTCGGGACTTCCCCCACATGGGGAAGAAAAAGGTCGAGAGTTTTTTGGGGATTTTTCGGGATTTGTAATATTTTCTCGCTTTTTCATAAAATGATTAAATTTTATAGACTTGCCTTAAGTCCACCTTGAGGAGGGATTTAGGGGGGCTTGCCTATTCCGGAAAAATAAGCGTCAACTGATTCGGATTATTTCCTTTTTTTGTTTGTTTTTTCTCCGTCAATACTTTTCTCACGTATTCCGGTGATGTTTCTTGCACAGTGTTGATGGCAAGTTCATTACAGGTAATGAAATACTGCGCCTTTTTGAGTACCACTCCCATTTTTTTCAGGTGTGAAGCGTTCAACCTGCCGTGCCGCCTGGACATCACAATGAGTTTGGCCGATTTAACGCCAAGTCCCGGTACGCGTAACAACATGGAATAGTCGGCTTTGTTTATATCTATCGGAAAGGCTTCGGGATGGCGCAATGCCCACGAAAGTTTAGGGTCTATTTCCAGGTCGAGGTTAGGGTAGGCGTCGTCTACAATTTCTTCTACCTTGAATTCATAAAAGCGTAGGAGCCAATCGGCCTGGTACAACCTGTTTTCGCGTACCAGTGGAGCTGCTTTCACGGCAGGCAGCCGTGTGTCGTAACTGTTTACGGGAATAAATCCGGAGTAGTATACGCGTTTCATGCTGGGGCGTGTATATAAGGCTGCTGAAGTGTTCAGTATTTGTTTGTCGTTTTCATCCGTAGCCCCCACAATCATTTGTGTACTTTGTCCGGCCGGTGCGAAGCGGGGTGCCGAACGATATTTCTGGCGTTCTTCGTTGCTTTGCAGCACGCCCTGCTGGATGTAAAGCATGGGTTTGTACACGCTTTCGTGATCTTTTTCCGGCGCCAGCATTTTCAGGTTCTGTTCGGTTGGAATTTCAATATTCACACTTAAGCGGTCGGCATACAATCCGGCTTGCCGTACGAGTTCTTCGCTGCAGCCGGGAATGCTTTTCATATGGATATATCCATTGTATTTGTGTATGGTGCGCAGTTCTTTTACTACACGCACCATGCGTTCCATGGTGTAATCGGGATTGTTGATGACACCGGAGCTGAGAAAAAGCCCTTCAATGTAATTGCGGCGGTAAAACTCAATGGTTAAGCTCACGAGTTCTTCCACAGAAAATGTAGCCCTGGGCAAATCATTGCTTCTCCGGTTGATACAGTAAGCGCAATCGTACATGCAATAGTTGGTCATCATAATTTTAAGTAACGATACGCAGCGCCCATCTTCCGTAAAGCTATGGCAAATACCCCATCCGTTGGCGCTTCCAAGGCTTCCCGAAGTGTTTTTCCGGGTGGTTCCGCTGGAAGCGCAGGAAACATCATACTTGGCCGATTCTGCCAGTATTTTTAGTTTTTCGAGTACATTTTCTTTGAGCATACCACAAAGTTAATGTAATTTAATTAGAAAAAACAGGGGTGTTGAAAAGTAGTAAAAAATAAAATGCTCAAATCGTGGGTATGGATTTTTTTAGTTCTACGTAAAACTTATCAGATCCTTCATTCGATATTCTGATAACCAGATATTCCGACAATTTGACAATCTGAATATCTGAACTCTTTTTATTGATAATTAACAGTTGCATATCAAATAGATATATTATCTTTGGGGGCTAAAAATAAGTTGTTCGAAAACTGAAAAATAGCATATAAATCGACATTTATAGAATAATCCACCGTTAACTTGTAAACTAAAAACTATGACTCAAGAAGTAAAATTTTATTCAACCAACAGGTTGGTAAAGAGCGAAGATTTAAATCACCACGGTACGTTATTTGCGGGAAGAGCTGCCGAATGGTTTGTAGAATACGGTTTCATTGCAGCGTCTACATTGTTGCCTCCACATAGCATTATTTGTGTTAAAATACATGGTATGACCTTTCAACGTCCGGTAAAAGCGGGAGAAACCATTTGCTTTGAAAGTTGCATCATAACAACCGGAAAAACCAGTTTGACCGCTTATATCAAAATGCACCATTCCTTAAAAGAAGATGTTATTGTTGACGGATTCATTACTTTCGTACATATCAACAACGAAACCCGTCCAACGCCACATGATATAATTATTGAGGTTAGTGAGGAGTATCAGGACTTGTTAAAAAGAGCGGAATCATTGCCACGTCATACGCATTGATAATAGAATAATTCAATAACAAATAATTGAATAAAGTAAACGAGTAAATAAAGTTCTTAGCTTTGTTTACTCGTTTACTTTTGTGGGTAATATTGGTATAAAGAGTAATAAATTCAAAATTACGCGTCAATCTTGTTTTTAGGACAAAATCTTGAATCTTGAACTTTGAATCTTGAATTCAATATGGTCTATGAAAGAATATTGCATTAATAATTATCGATTA
This sequence comes from Paludibacteraceae bacterium, assembly GCA_031555675.1. Classification (GTDB taxonomy): domain Bacteria; phylum Bacteroidota; class Bacteroidia; order Bacteroidales; family Paludibacteraceae; genus JAISJU01. Next base: position 7,909 of record JAVBUB010000027.1, read on the forward strand.
AACTTCCGTATTAATAGAAGAATTTCTTTAATTCTTTTTGATCTAAAGACAAAAAATGTATTTTTGTAGTTTACTATAAAAAATATTGTAGAAAACTCTATGATTAAAATAAAAAAAGGCTTAGATATTAAGCTGAAAGGAAAGGCGGAACTTACCTATGGTGAGACATCTGTTTGTGAGTTGTATGCCATTATTCCCGACGATTTTTATGGAATAACTCCCAAGTTGTCTGCTCGCGAAGGAGATCATGTTAAAGCCGGTTCTCCTGTTCTTTATGATAAAAACCATCCGGAACTTAAAATAGTTTCTCCGGTAAGTGGAATCATTAAGGCCGTAAACAGGGGAGAAAGACGCAAGATTCTTTCTGTGGAAATTACTCCGGATAAAGATATCATTGAATTCCTTCAATTTGAGAAAAAAGACCTGAATAATTTAAATGGCGACGAGGTAATGGCCGATTTATTGAATGCAGGATTATTTGCTTTCATAAAACAGCGCCCTTATGATATTGTTGCCAATCCGTCATTAAAACCCAAAGCTATTTTTATTTCATGTTTTGATTCCGCGCCATTGGCTCCCGATTATGATTTCATAATGGCACGCCAAGGTGCTGATTTCCAAAAAGGAATTGATGCGTTGGGTAAAATAGCAAAAGTTTACTTAGGCGTAAAAGCGACTTCGTCTTCTGTTTTTCAACAAGCAAAAAATGCGGAAATAACAGTTTTCGACGGGCCGCATCCTGTCGGGAATGTAGGTATTCAAATTCATCATGTTAACCCGATCAATAAGGGAGAGGTGGTTTGGACAATCAATCCGGCCGATGTAGCCATTATCGGTAAATTTTTCGAAACGGGTATTGTTGAGTTAGAACGCATTGTAGCTGTTACAGGCTCGGAAGTGCTTAATCCGGCGTATATAAAAACGCTGGCTGGTGCTCAACTATCTTCTATTCTGAAAAACATTCATTTAACTACCGAGCGTAAACTCCGCTATATCAACGGGAATGCGCTTACAGGGACACAAACTCCTGTAGATGGATTTTTATCGGCCAATACCCGGCAAATAACTATTATTCCCGAAGGCGATGATGTAGACGAAATGTTGGGCTGGATGATGCCGCGCTTTAATCAGTTTAGTGTGAGCCGCACTTATTTTTCGTGGATCAGGAATTTGATATGCCGCAAAACACCTTATCAGTTTGATGCCCGCGTTAAAGGAGGCGAACGCCATATGATAGCGTCCGGCGAATATGATAAAGTTCTACCGATGGATATCTATCCCGAATTTTTACTCAAAGCCATTATTGCCAACGATATAGATAAAATGGAAATACTCGGCATATACGAAATTTCACCCGAAGATTTTGCTTTATGCGAATTTGTAGATTCTTCAAAAGTAGAAGTACAAAAAATCATCCGTCAAGGATTGGATAATTTGTATAAGGAAATGAATTAATTTCAAAAGTACGCTAAGACGCAAGGACGCTATTTTTTAACTGATGTTTTGTGATTTGAGAAATAGGATGAAGACGCTATGAAAAATTGTCAATTTTTCTAAAAAGATTGTATTGTGTAGGCAAAATGAATAAAGAAGAATACGAAAGGATTGGGAATATTGTTGTGCAATGTGCTATTGAGGTGCATCGTAATTTAGGCCCGGGATTATTGGAAAGCGTATATGAATATTGTCTTGTGGCAGAATTGAGAAAGCGTCAATTAAAAGTTCAAAGCCAAGTACAACTCCCTATTATTTATAAAGGAGAAAAATTAGAAAAAACATTTATTATAGACGTATTAGTAGAAAATATCATTGTATTAGAATTGAAATCAGTTGAATCTCTATTCAAAATAAATGATATTCAACTTTTGACATATTTAAAATTAGGAGATTACAAATTAGGATATTTACTTAATTTTAATGTACCTATCATGAGAGATGGAATAAGAAGAAAGGTAAATAACTATTTTATATAAAAGCAAAAAGTACGCTAAGACTCTAAGACGCGAAAGAAATAAATTATTGCAAATAAGATTTATAGATCTTTTGTTTAAAAGAATGTAATTCTTTTCCTGCGTCTTGATACGGATTGAAATTAAGAAAAATGTAAGAATATGGCGTCTTTGCGTCTTCGCGTACTTTTATTTTAGTATACCATAAAAAATGAATGCATTAAAAAAACTGTTCGATAAAATGAAACCCTCTTTTGAAGAAGGAGGAAAACTATCCATGTTCAGGTCGGTTTTCGATGGTTTCGAAACATTTTTATTTGTACCTCACAACACATCCCGGTCCGGTGTGCATATTCACGATGCGTACGACTCCAAAAGAATGATGTCTATAGTTGTGCTGGCACTTATTCCTGCGCTTCTGTTTGGAATGTATAATATTGGTTATCAACATTTCCTTGCTACCGGAACCTTGGCGCAAACAAGTTTTTGGGCGGTGTTCTTTTATGGATTTTTTGCCGTATTGCCTAAGCTGATTGTTTCTTATGGAGTAGGGCTGGGTATCGAATTTATAGTTGCCCAACTCAAGAACGATGAAATTCATGAAGGATTCCTGGTATCCGGTATATTAATACCCATGATCATTCCTGTTGACTGTCCGCTTTGGATATTAGCCATAGCAACCGCATTTGCCGTTATTTTTGCCAAAGAAATTTTTGGCGGAACAGGTATGAATATTTTCAATGTGGCTCTTATTACCCGCGTATTTCTATTTTTTGCCTATTCAACCAAAATGTCGGGCGACAATGTGTGGGTTTCTACCGGAGATATATTAGGCATTGGAGGCTCACAACCACAATTGGTAGACGGATATACCGGAGCTACACCATTAGGTCAGCTGGCTTTGGGACAAGGTGATATTACCTATACCAATGTCATTGGTCAACCCTCCGGCATATGGGATGCCATAACAGGTTTTATTCCCGGCTCTATTGGTGAAACCAGTTTTATAGCCATTGCATTAGGCGCTTTAATACTGTTATTTACCGGTGTTGCCAGTTGGAAAATTATACTTTCGGTTTTTGCCGGAGGAAGCATCATGGCACTTATATTTAATATGGCAGGCCCCGAAGCATCTTCTATGGCGCAATTACCCTGGTATTACCATTTGGTATTGGGCGGATTTGCCTTTGGAGCCGTTTTCATGGCTACCGATCCGGTTACCGCGTCGCGTACCGAAACCGGAAAATGGATCTATGGATTTATCATAGGCGCCATGGCCATTATTATCCGTGTACTCAATCCGGGTTTTCCCGAAGGAATGATGCTTGCTATTCTGTTGATGAATATGTTTGCACCCCTAATTGATTATTATGTGGTTCAAGCCAATATCAAGCGCAGACTTAAAAGAGCAATGAAAAATTAACAATTAATAATTAAGAAATAAAATACCTATGTTCCCCTCTCTTGTGGAGAGGGGGTAGGGGGAGAGGCTACCATGAATACAAACAGTAATTCCTATACTATTATTTATGCATCAGTGCTGGTCATTGTTGTAGCATTTTTGCTCGCGTTTACCGCCGGTATTTTAAAAGAAAGGCAAGATACCAATGAGGCACTTGATAAGAAAAAGCAAATCCTTTCATCTTTAAATATAAATATCGAAGGGAAAGACGTTGCCGCTCTTTATGCGGAGCATGTTAAACAAGACATTATCATTAACTCCCAAGGCAAAGAAATAGCCGGTAAAGGAGGTTTTGATGTGGATGTAAAAAAAGAAAATGCCAAGGATTTGGAAAAAAGACAACTGCCGGTATATATCTGCAATGTAAAAGGAGAAACCAAGTATATTTTTCCAGTACGCGGTAAAGGGCTTTGGGGAGCCATATGGGGATATATAGCTTTGGATGCCGATAAGAATACCATTTATGGTACCTATTTTTCGCATGAAGGAGAAACGCCGGGATTAGGAGCCGAAATAGCCAACAAAAGTTTTCAGGACCAATTTATAGGAAAGCACATTCTGAATAGTGCACACCAGTTTGTATCCGTAGCTGTTAAAAAAATAGGACAGCGCGCCGAAGGACAGGAACAGGTTGACGCGCTTTCGGGCGGAACCATTACTTCCAATGGCGTGAGCGATATGTTACGGAATGGTTTGGGACAGTATGCAAACTATTTAACAATACAATGAGAGAATTGTTATTAGTAGGAACAGGCAGTTTTATAGGCGGAATTTTCCGTTATTTATTGTCTCGGTTTATACAAGTCGGGTTTTTAGCACTTTTCCCGTTTGGAACATTGGCGATAAACATAATCGGTTGCTTCTTTATCGGAATCGTTTTTGCTTTGGCCGGAAAAGAGTTTATAAACAACGAATGGAGAATGTTTCTGACAGTGGGATTGCTTGGTGGTTTTACCACGTTTTCGGCTTTCTCCAACGAAACAATATTATTGCTGAAAGGCGGACAATTCGGATATGCCGGAATATATGTTACCGCCAGTGTATTAATCGGTTTATTAGCCACTTATATTGGCTATTTAATCATAAATCAATTATTCAATTAGTCAGTTATTCAATTATTTGATATGAGCGAATTATTTTCAAAGAAAAACAAAGAAGTATTATTTATTCCTTTCGGGAAAAATAATCCGATAACCATTCAGGTGTTGGGTATCTGTTCAGCCCTTGCTGTTACCGCCAAGCTGGAACCTGCTATTGTGATGGGGCTTTCGGTCACCATTATTGTGGCCTTTTCCAATGTGATTATATCACTTCTGAGAAATACCATTCCCAACCGCATACGTATTATTGTACAATTGGTAGTGGTAGCCGCGTTGGTTACCATTGTAAGCCAACTGCTCAAAGCCTTTGCATATGATGTGAGCGTACAGCTTTCCGTATATGTGGGACTCATCATTACCAACTGCATATTAATGGGACGCTTGGAAGCGTTTGCCATGTCTAAAAAACCATGGGAATCATTTCTTGATGGCATCGGTAATGGATTAGGTTATGCCTGGATTTTGATTACAGTCGGTTTTGTCAGGGAACTGTTCGGTTCCGGAACATTGTTTGGGTATCCTGTTATACCACAGTCTTTTTATGATGCTGGATACATGAATAACGGATTAATGGTAATGCCACCGATGGCTTTGATTTTATTGGGCTGTATTATCTGGATACAACGCAGCAGAAGTAAAGAATTGCAGGAGAAATAAGAAGCCCCCTAATTATCTCCCTCCGGTCGATGACCGTTGGTTTCCTCTTAGGGGACTTAAAAAAGGGTTTCATTTATTAATAATTAATGCGCCATATTCCCTCTTAGTGCGCGAAGTCCCCCTTGGGGGATTTAGGGGGCTGATAACTATGGAAGATATATTAAGCATATTTGTAAGGTCGATATTTGTTGAAAATATGATATTCGCATACTTTCTGGGTATGTGTTCATATCTGGCCGTATCGAAAAATGTAAAAACAGCGTTAGGACTTGGAATAGCGGTTACATTCGTATTATTAGTAACCGTTCCGCTCAATTACCTGCTCGAAAATTATGTATTGAAAGAAGGTGCCCTATCATGGTTGGGCAATAGTTTTGCTACGGTAGATTTAAGCTTCTTGAGCTTTATTCTTTTTATTGCCGTCATTGCGGGTATTGTACAATTGGTAGAAATGTTTATTGAAAAATTTTCGCCGGCATTATATAGCTCGTTGGGAATATTTCTGCCTCTTATAGCTGTGAACTGTTCCATTATGGGAGCCGCCCTGTTTATGCAACAAAAAGAATTTATTAATGTAGCCGAAGCTACTTCCTTTGCATTGGGGTCCGGTATCGGTTGGTTATTAGCCATTATCGGTTTAGCTGCTATACGCGAAAAAATGGCCTATTCCAATGTTCCTGCGCCTTTAAGAGGACTTGGCATAACCTTTATTGTGGTTGGATTAATGGCCATGGCCTTTATGTGTTTTTCGGGATTGAAAATATAAGAAGCCCCCTAAATCCCCCTTAGGGGACTTAAGAGAGGGTATCATATACCTTGTAAGTTTAATCAATGCTTCTGTAAGTCCCCTAAGGGGGATTTAGGGGGCAAAATTATAAAATGATGATATTAGCCATAAGCCCTGTTATGATAGGTTCGAGCATTATCGTATTTTTCCTGCTCATCCTGATACTTGTAATAATTTTGCTGGTTGCCAAAAGATATTTGTCGCCTTCGGGAGCGGTAAAAATAACAATTAACGACGAAAAAGAAATAGACGTTTCGTCCGGCTCCAGTTTGCTGAATACATTGGCCGAAAACAACATATACCTGTCGTCTGCCTGTGGCGGTGGCGGAACCTGTGCCCAATGCCGTTGCCAGATACTTGAGGGAGGCGGGGAAATACTACCCACCGAAAAAGTTCATTTTTCCCGCAAGGAACAAATCAATCACTGGCGTTTGAGTTGCCAGGTGAAAGTGAAAAACGACATGGAAATTAAAATACCCGAGGCTATTCTCGGCGTTAAAAAATGGGAGTGCGAAGTGATTTCCAATAACAATGTAGCTACCTTTATTAAAGAATTTATTGTAAAATTGCCCGAAGGCGAAAGGCTTGATTTTATTTCCGGAGGATACATCCAGATAGATATTCCGAAATACGATATTAAATATGCCGGTTATGAGGTGGAAGAACGTTTTCGTGGCGATTGGGATAAATTCAACATGTGGGAATTAACCGGAAAAAATAACGAAGAAACCGTTCGCGCGTACTCCATGGCCAACTATCCCGCCGAAGGCGATATTGTGATGCTCAATGTGCGCATTGCCACACCACCATTCGATAGAGCTACCGGAGGTTTCATGAAAGTACCTCCTGGCATAGCTTCCTTTTATATTTTTTCGTTGAAACCCGGAGATAAAGTGATGGTTTCCGGACCTTACGGAGAATTTCATCCTTTACTGGGAACAGGCCGGGAAATGCTTTACGTAGGTGGAGGAGCGGGTATGGCGCCTCTACGTTCGCACATATTGCACCTGCTCAAAACATTGCGAATTACCGACCGCAAGATATCTTACTGGTATGGCGCCCGTTCCAAGAACGAAATATTCTACGAAGACGATTTCCAAGCATTGGAAAAAGAATTTCCGAATTTTAGTTTCCACATTGCCTTGAGCGAACCATTACCCGAAGATAATTGGACGGGCCCTGTCGGATTCATACATAATGTTATTTATGATAACTACCTGAAAAACCACGATGCACCCGAAGATATCGAATACTACATGTGCGGTCCCGGACCAATGGCCAAAGCTGTGGAGAAAATGCTCTACGATTTAGGTGTACCCAGAGAGATGCTGATGTTTGATGACTTCGGTTCGTAGATAATTTTAGTACAGTATTTTATACGCTAAGTCTAAGTATTTATCAACAGTTGTTTTTTTGTTCACGAATTACACGAATTAACACTAATTTTTCTTTATTATTTGTGAAAATTCGTGTAATTAGTGGATAAGTATTAAAAATACAAACTAATTTGTGCTGAGCACTTATAATGACATACTGGCAGTTTAATGTCAAAATGAACTGTCAAATTCTTTTTGGCACAAAATATGCTAAAAGTAAATCAGAATTTTGAATGAATGATTCAGAACAAAAATGTAGTAACGAATGTTACACTTTAGTTTTTAATTTTTTCATTTAGGGTTCTATTTTTATTCAATTTATATTAATACTTAAAATATTTAATTATGAACATTAAACCATTAGCAGACAGAGTGTTGGTTAAAGCAGCCAATGCAGAAGAAAAAACAGCAAGCGGTATCATTATTCCCGATTCGGCCAAAGAAAAACCACTGAAAGGCGAAATTTTAGCTGTAGGAAACGGAACCAAAGATGAAGAAATGGTAGTGAAAAAAGGCGATACCGTTCTTTATGGTAAATATGCCGGCACAGAAATCGAACTTGACGGTGAAAAATACCTGATCATGCGTCAGTCTGATATTTTGGCAATCATATAATATTGTTTATTTGTTGATTTGATTATTTGCTTCAAACGCAAAAACAAACAATCGAATCAACGAATCAGCAAAGACAAACGAATAAAAGAATAACAAATAATCAAATCAACAAAAATATGGCAAAAGAAATGAAATTCGATATCGATGCCCGCGACCTACTTAAAAAAGGTGTCGATGAATTGGCAAATGCGGTAAAAGTAACATTAGGACCTAAAGGCCGCAATGTAATTATTGAGAAAAAATTCGGTGCTCCACACATCACCAAAGACGGTGTAACCGTAGCGAAAGAAATAGAATTGGCAGATCCATACCAAAACATGGGTGCTCAAATGCTGAAAGAAGTAGCTTCTAAAACCGGAGATGATGCCGGAGACGGAACAACTACCGCTACTGTATTGGCACAATCTATTGTTAGTGTAGGATTGAAAAACGTTACAGCCGGAGCCAATCCGATGGACTTGAAAAGAGGAATAGACAAAGCCGTTGCCAAAGTAGTGGAAAGCCTCAAAAAACAGTCACGCGAAGTAGGCGATGACAATAGCAAGATAGAACAAGTGGCTACTATTTCGGCTAATAACGACAGTACTATCGGTAAATTAATAGCCGATGCGATGACTAAAGTAACCAAAGAAGGCGTTATTACCGTAGAAGAAGCCAAAGGAACAGAAACTACAGTAGAAGTAGTAGAAGGAATGCAATTCGACCGTGGTTACCTTTCTCCTTATTTTGTCACCAATACAGAAAAAATGGAAGTAGAAATGGAAAACCCATTTGTATTGATCCATGACAAAAAAATATCCAATCTCAAAGAAATACTTCCTATCCTCGAAGCATCCGTGCAAACCGGACGTCCGTTGTTGATCATTGCCGAAGATATGGACGGCGAAGCTTTGGCAACATTAGTGGTAAACCGTTTGCGTGCAGGATTGAAAATCTGTTCTGTAAAAGCGCCCGGATTTGGCGACCGTCGCAAAGAAATGCTCGAAGACATTGCCGTATTAACAGGTGGGGTAGTGATTTCCGAAGAAAAAGGCCTGAAATTGGAAGCTACCACTTTGGATATGCTTGGCAAAGCCGAAAAAATTACCATCAACAAAGATAATACTACCATTGTGAATGGTGCCGGTGCGAAAGACGCTATTGCTTCACGCGTGGGACAAATTAAATCGCAAATAGCCGCTACTACTTCCGATTACGACAGAGAGAAACTACAAGAACGCTTGGCTAAATTGGCCGGTGGTGTAGCTGTTCTGTATGTAGGAGCACCATCTGAAGTAGAAATGAAAGAGAAAAAAGACCGTGTTGATGACGCGTTGAGCGCGACTCGTGCGGCTATTGAAGAAGGAATTGTTCCCGG
>JAVBUB010000063.1:0-2951 GCA_031555675.1 Paludibacteraceae bacterium
AGATTTTTCAGACAACTGCATCTTATTAGTATTTGCATCCGATTTATACGCTGAAAGCGATTATATCCGTAATTACGATGATTTTAAGAAATATATTCAATCATGATACTATTCAACGATTTTAAACAGGAATATAATCTGGTTCGCAATGAAGTAGACCAAGCCATACGAAGAGTATTAGATTCCGGCTGGTATATACTGGGAAAAGAATGCGAAGCTTTTGAAAAAGAATTTGCCACTTATACCGGTGCTCAATACTGTGTAGGTGTAGCCAACGGAACAGAAGCCATTGCCTTGGCATTACTGAGTATGGGCGTGGGAGAAGGTAGTGAAGTGATAACAACAAACCTGACCGCTTTTCCTACCATAACCGGAATTATGCAGGCCGGAGCCAAGCCGGTTGTTGTAGATATCTGTACAGACGACGGGCTTATCGACTATACTAAAATAGAAGCGAAAATAACACCTGAGACCAAAGCCATTGTTCCCGTTCACCTTTACGGACAGTGTTGCGATATGGATCCCATTATGCAAATAGCCCAAAAACATGGGTTGAAAGTTATGGAAGATTGCGCCCAGGCTACCGGTTCCGAATATAAAAATAAGAAAGCCGGAACATTTGGAGAAACATCATCTTTTTCTTTTTATCCGACCAAAAATCTTGGCGCTTATGGTGATGCCGGAGCCATTATAACCAATAATAAAGACATATACGAAAAATTATTGAGCTTACGCAATTATGGTCAAACCAAAAGGTATTACCATGATTTGGAAGGTATTAATAGCCGCTTAGACGAGATGCAAGCTGCTATTTTAAGAGTAAAACTCCCCTATTTGGACAAATGGAACAACAGACGTAGGGAAATAGCCCAAATGTATCGACAAGGATTGCGTAACGTAGAATGCTTGACAGAGCATGAATATGGCCGTATGAACTATCATCTTTTTGTAATCAAAGCACAAAAACGCGACGAACTATTGGCATACCTCAATGATAAAGGTATTAACAGCCTGATTCATTATCCAGTTCCCATTAACGAACAAAAATCATTTCCCGGACAAAAAGATGAAAAAATGCAAAATACCATATCATTTGCTTCTTCCATACTTAGTTTGCCAATCCATCCGGCGCTCACAAACGATGAAGTAAACACAGTTATTGACGCAATAAACAAATTTAATAACTAAATAATTTAAGCCGTTTTATTTCAGTTACTCACTTATTCAGTCATTCAGTTATTATGAAAGTATCCATAGCCATTCCGGTTTATAATAGCGAAAACACCATTGCCCGTGTTGTCGAAGAACTAATAGAAATATTAACCAAACATTACGAGCTGGAAATTGTATTGGTAAACGACGAATCTCCCGATAATTCCGAAGCCGTTTGCATTGACATACACCAAAAATATCCTAACATCGTTAAGTTTTACTCATTGGCCAAAAATGTAGGCGAGCACAATGCTGTAATGGCAGCTTTAAACCATGTAACCGGAGATTATACCGTTATTATGGATGATGATTTCCAGAACCCTATTACGGAAGTTGTCAAACTGTTCGAATACATCAAAGACAATAATTATGATGTCGTATACACTTATTATGAGAAGAAACATCATTCTTTTTTCCGCAACTTAGGCAGCCGTTTCAACGATAAAGTGGCCAATATAATGTTGCAAAAACCCAAAGATCTTTATCTGTCGAGTTTCAAAGTATTAAATAAATTTTTAGTTCAGGAAATTATAAAATACGACCTTCCATTTCCATACGTAGACGGATTGATATTGCGCACTACTTCCAAAATCGGAAAATTAAAAGTATTACATCAAAAAAGAGAAGAAGGAAAATCAGGCTATACCTTTAAAAAATTATTCCGTTTATGGATGAATATGTTTGTAAATTTTTCAATTCTTCCATTACGAATTGCTATTATCATAGGATTTGTTTTTGCCATATTCGGATTCGGGTTGGGAGTTTATGCCGTTATAGATAAAATGTTGCATCCCTGGATCCCTTTGGGATATACAACCCTGGCCGTTTTAATTTCTCTTTTTGCAGGAATTCAACTCATAGCCATAGGATTGGTAGGCGAATACCTCGGGCGAGTCTTTCTTTCGCAGAATAAACGTCCCCAATACAGCATTCGAAAATCTTATGATTAATGTTGTTATATTAGTTTAAGCTGCAACAATTAGAAATAAAAATGACTTTTAAAGTGAACATTATTTTATATTTGCATGTTTACTGTGAAGTTGTATTTTAGTATTAACTTAATTGAATTTGAAAATGAAAAAGTATTTTGCTGAATTAATAGGAACAATGGTACTTGTTCTTATGGGTTGCGGAAGCGCCGTATTTGCAGGAACTGCTCAACCATTTGCCGCAGTTGGTACATTGGGAGTTGCTTTTGCTTTTGGGCTTTCTGTTGTTGCCATGGCTTACACCATCGGAAAAATATCCGGATGTCACATTAACCCCGCTATTACCCTTGGAATGCTGGTGGCTAAAAAGATTTCGGGAAAAGATGCCGGAATGTACATGATTTTTCAGGTAATAGGCGCCATTTTAGGTTCTGCTATTTTATTTGTACTGGCTAAAGATTCAGGTTCTACTACCACATTAACAGGTGCTAACGGTTATACACAATTCATTCCGGCCTTTGTCGCCGAAACAGTATTTACCTTTATATTCTTATTGGTGGTATTCGGGTCAACATCCAAAGGAGCAAACAATAAATTTGCAGGTTTGGCCATTGGTTTGACATTAGTGTTGATTCACATTGTTTGTATTCCAATTACCGGAACATCTGTAAATCCTGCCCGTAGTATCGGACCAGCTTTGTTTCAAAGAGGAGAAGCCCTTTCTCAATTGTGGTTATTTATTGTAGCCCCATTCATTGGAGCTATTTTGGCCGCATTTGTATGGAAAGCTATTGATACTGAAGTAGAATA
>JAVBUB010000217.1:0-3001 GCA_031555675.1 Paludibacteraceae bacterium
GGCTTTTACCGACCAGTGGCAAGTTACACACATATTTACACAGATATACCGGAATAAAAATAATAACCTTTTAAAAAATAAACAACATGAAAAAAGCATTCATCCTACTATGTACCATCGCTGTTTTTACCGCATGTAATAATACATCTCAACAACAGCAAGCAAACGAAAGTAATAATACAAATACAGTTATAGACATGAACATAAAAGACAAATCTTTTGAAGAATTATTCACAAAAGTAGATAACAGCGAAATCAGGAAAACGCTTTCTAAATTAATGTCAAAAGAAGATCATACCGTGATTACGGCAGGAACCGATGAACATTATAATTCCATGGCGGCAAGCTGGGAAGCACTGGGACATTATTTTGAGAAACCAACAACTTTGTGCTTATTGGGTGCCGGCAGATATACGCTCGAATTTATCAAGGAACAACAAACTTACACCATGTCTTTTTTCCCCGGACAATTTAAAGGAGATGTGATGGCATTCGGCACCAAAAGCGGCCGGAATTCGGATATGATGAAAGAAACAAAACTGACTCATGTCTTAACACCTTCCGGCAATAGCACTTATAAGGAGGCGAATGTCGTTATCGAATGCCGGCTTTTTGAAATCACCACTGTAAATCCGACAGATTTTTATGATGAAGATGGGAAAAAATTCGTGGAAGACGCGTTAAAAGAAGCCAACGATTATCATAAATTAGTATTTGGCACAGTAACTAATATATGGGTTCGAAAATAAATAAAAACAGACGATCATGAGAAACCGGACTGAATTCATATTATTAATATTCTCATTGATGTTGGCTGTTACAGCAAATGGTCAACAAAAACATGAACCGGCAAATAATTCTAAAAAGATGAAAATTATAACAATAGAAGAACATTTCCTTAATATGGAAATCACAAACGCTACCCGCGATGAAATTGAAAAGCTGGCTCCCAGCCATGCTCAAGCATTTATGGCCGATTTCGGTTCAAGGCAAACAATGAAGCCGGAGCAATTGTTCGACATCGGCGCGGGTAGAATTGCCGATATGGATGCGAATGGTATCGATGTGCAGATACTTTCATATAACGCGCCCGCTACCGAACTACTCCCGTCTCCGCTTGCTGTGGAACTCGCAAGGCATGCAAACGACCAATTGGCTGCGGCCATCAAAGCCTATCCCGGACGTTTTCTCGGATTTGCTACCTTGCCTATGTCCGATCCTAAAGCGGCTGCAGAAGAATTGAAAAGATGCGTCAATGAATTAGGATTTGTAGGCGCTATGATTAACGGAACCGCCCATGGACGCTTTATGGACGAACCGGACTTTGAAGTGTTTTTTGCCACGGCAGCCGAATTGGACGTGCCACTTTATATCCATCCCACCATTGTTAAGAAAGAGGTGCGTGATGCTTATTACAACAATGCTGATCCGGCTTTTGCCGCGCGTTTTGCTTCGGCCGGAATAGGTTGGCATTTTGAAGTAGGTGTACATGTGATGCGCCTGATTTTTGCAGGTGTGTTTGACCGTTATCCGAACTTGCAAGTGATTACAGGACACTGGGGTGAGTTGATTCCTTATTATATGGACAGGATCAATACATTCTTTCCCGCTTCGGCATCGCCCATGAAACACGATTTTAAGTATTACATGCAAAACAATGTTTACATCACGCCAAGCGGTATGTTCAATCTTCCTCAATTTCAAAATGCCATGGAAATGATGGGTGCTGACCGTATTATGTATTCTGTCGATTATCCTTATTATCCCAATGAAGGAGCGAGGATATTTTTGGAAAATGCACCGATAAGTCTACAAGATAAAGAAAAAATCGCGCACGGTAATGCGGAAAGGCTTTTCAAAATAAAATATAAATAATTCAATACCCATATGACAACTCTTCCAAGATCTATAGATCAAATTATCAAAACGCGGCGGTCGACTCGTAGTTTTACAAAAGAAATTCCTTCAACAGAAAACTTAATGAAAATTATAGAATCCGCTATTTATGCGCCTTATGGTGGTGCTACAGGAATCCCTCTTGAGCAATTACGAAAAGTTTTCATTTTCAAACAGGACACCGATGCAATGGAAAAGGCAAGAGAAATTCTTCTTTTGCAAGCACGTAAAAATGCGAAAAAGTTAAATTGGCTGTTGACTATTTTTCCTTTCCTTAAAAAGAAAATGCAAACTTTTGCTAATAAAGTAAACGGAATAGCCAAAGGTGGCGTACCGGCATTGAATCATGCCGCTTATTTTATTGTATTGGCTGAAAAAAAAGGATTTCCGCCTGTGGAAAAGCAATCAATGGCGCATGCTTTCGAAAATATGTGGATAACAGCCACGGAGATGGGTTTAGGATTTCAATTGATATCGGTAACCAATACTTTATCAAACAACGAAGATTTTCTCAGGTTGCTTAATCTCCGGAAGGGTAAATATACTTTGGATGGTTGTGCTATTGGCTATTCCAAAGGTAATGCTAAAAAAATAAAAGAGTTTGATGTGAAAAAATTTATAACATGGATAGAGTAATTTTGAAAAAAATGATGAAGACAATCAACATTTTATTGATCGTATACAGCATATTTTCGGTAAATATTATATCGGCACAAGAAAAAACGCTGGTATATACCGACCACGAACATCTTGGGAATATGCGTACCCGCTTTATTAATGATGTTTTTTTTCCTGCCATTGAAAAAGAATCGAATGGTCGCCTGAAAATTGAGGCTCATTGGAACGGAGAACTCTCTCTCAGTTATGACGCGTTAAAAACAGTTTCGGGCAATGGCATTGCCGATATGGCAGTTGTTGTACCCGAATATTCGCCCAATGAAATGCCCTTGCATCAGATTTGTAAAAGTTTTCCAGTAGGGCCATCGGGTCAGAAGCAAGTCGATTTCTTTCATCGTATATATGCCGATATTCCTGCTTTTACAGATGAACTGAACAATGCCAACATCGAAAACCTTCTTTTATGCACGGGCTATCCTGTCGCCTT
>JAVBUB010000022.1:0-8140 GCA_031555675.1 Paludibacteraceae bacterium
AAAACAACATTGAAATTGTAAACTTTCGGTATGCTGGTAGCGACGGACGTCTTAAAACATTGAACTTTATCATCAATGATGTTCAATATCTTGATAGTATCTTAACATATGGCGAAAGAGTTGACGGATCAAGCTTGTTTCCTTATATTGAATCCGGTTCCAGCGACTTGTATGTAGTACCACGCTATCGTACCGCTTTCCTGAATCCATTCAGCGAAATACCAGCCATAGATATTCTTTGCGGATATTATACCAAAGACGGACAACCATTAGATATGGCTCCCGAATACACTTTGAGAAAAGCACACGAAGAATTTAAACGTGTAACAGGTCTGGAATTCCAAGCGATGGGCGAATTGGAATACTATGTGATTACCGAAAAAGATCCTTTGTTCCGTGCCGATAACCAACGTGGATATCATGAATCAACCCCATTTTGTAAATGGGCTGATTTCCGGACAGAATGCATGCAAGCTATTGTTAAAGCCGGTGGTAAAATAAAATACGGACACTCCGAAGTAGGTAATTTCGAGCTAGATGGATGCAACTATGAACAAAACGAAATTGAATTCCTTCCTGTTGATGTAGAAGATGCAGCAGACCAACTTGTTATTGCAAAATGGATTATGCGAACACTTGCATATCAATATGGAATAGACATAACATTCTCGCCTAAAATCACTGCCGGCAAGGCTGGAAGCGGTATGCATGTTCATACTAAAATAGTAAAAGACGGAAAAAACATGTACAGTAAAGACGGTAAGCTTACCGAGGTAGCATTGAAAGCCATTGCCGGAATGCTGGAAGCTGCACCTTCATTAACAGCGTTCGGAAATACCATTCCTACATCATATTTCCGTTTGGTACCTCACCAGGAAGCTCCAACTAATATCTGCTGGGGAGACAGAAATCGCTCGGTATTGGTTCGTGTGCCACTTGGATGGACCAGTGGCGCTGCCGGTATGATTGCAGATGCTAATCCTAATGAAAAAACAACCAATATTTCTGATTCGGGAGAAAAACAAACCGTTGAGTTCCGTTGTCCTGATGGATCTGCCGATATCTATTTGCTATTGGCCGGATTAACTGTAGCAGCACGTCACGGTTTTGAAATGAAAAACTCTATCGAATATGCTAATGAGCGCTATGTAAACGTAAACATCTTCAATGATGAGCATAAAAAAGTAGCCGAAAGATTAAGCCATTTGCCAGCTTCGTGCGTTGAATCATCAGAATGCCTGGCTAAACAAAGAGCTATCTATGAAGAATATAATGTATTCAGTTCCGCATTGATTGACGGATTAATTAAAAAATTAAGCTCATATAATGATGCCAATCTCCGTCAGGAAATAGGAGATAGCACGGAAAAAGCCCTCGAATACGTTCAAAAATATATTAATATCGGATAGTTTCGAATTCAATATAACTAATTTAAACCGGACTTTTTAATTTAAAAAGTCCGGTTTTTTGTGTTATTATTTTTTTTGAAAAAAATCACACGATAAGTTACTTATTACGTTTACGTTAAGAAATTATTAAATCATTAAAAAGTAATTTATCTTTTGTAAAAAAAAATATTATTTTATCTTTACAATCCGAAATTTATTTTAGATAAGAAAAGAGGTTTTAATCATGAAGCTAAACAACGCATTTTTTAGCAAATTTATTCCACAAGAGAATAAATTTTATCCCATTTTAAGAGAAATGTCCGACAACATTCAGGCATGTTCCGAAGTATTAATTGAACTGACCCAGTCGTCTGACAAAGAAGCCCGGCGGGAAATTTATAAACGGATCAAGGCACTGGAAACTAAAGGAGACAGCATTGTTGCCGTATTATTTGATGAATTAAATAACACTTTTATTACTCCATTTGACAGGGAAGATATCAATGTGTTGGGTGAAGGTCTGGATGATATTCTTGATAGCATGAATAGCGCGGCTAAACGTGTTGTGATGTACCAACCGGATAAAATGCCGTCACAATCCGTAGAATTGGCATTAATGCTGAAAGAAGCCTGTGAATTGATTCAGGCAGCTGTAAGGAATCTGGACACCATGAGAAAGAATCCGAAATCAGTCAAAGAAATTTGTACGGAAATACATAAATTAGAAAATAAAGCCGATGATTTATATGAACATTTTATCATCGAAATTTTTGAAAAAGAAAAAAACGGAATAGAATTAATCAAGCTCAAAGAAATTATGCAGGAAATTGAGCGTGCCACAGACAAAGCCGATAGTGTTGGTAAAACTATCAAAACTATTATTGTAAAATACGCTTAATAATTACCTTGAAATTCTTCCTTTATGACTTTATTAATCATTGTTATTGTCCTTGCCCTCATTTTCGATTATATCAACGGATTTCATGATGCGGCAAACTCTATTGCTACAGTGGTATCTTCCAAAGTGCTGACACCCATGCAAGCGGTTATTTGGGCAGCAGTTTTCAACTTTGTTGCTTATTTTATCGCCAAATTTATTATTGGCGGGTTCGGTATTGCCGATACAGTATCCAAAGTAGTAGAAATGAGCTATATCGAAAATCCATCACTTGTTATTGTAGCCGGTTTAATAGCTGCCATTACATGGAACCTGATCACCTGGTGGTTTGGTATTCCATCTTCATCGTCCCATACTTTGATTGGCGGATTTGCAGGCGCCGGAATCGCGGCCTCCGGATTTGATGCCATTCATGCTGGTGTTATCGGAATTATCGCCTTGTTTATTGTAGTAGCGCCATTAATTGGTATGGTAGGAGGAAACATTATTACACTTATTACGTATCATTTGGCCAAAAGAGTTAAACCGGCCAAAGCCGACCGTTGGTTCAAAAGATTCCAATTGGTTTCGTCTGCCGCCTTGAGTATCGGTCACGGACTAAACGATTCGCAAAAAGTAATGGGTATTATAGCTGCTGCCTTAATTGCCGCCACACATACCAACCTGGAAGGATTGCCAGCCTGGATGCAAATGCACACCATGTCTGATATGCACGATTGGGTACCTATCGCTTGCTTCACGGCCATTGCCATCGGAACTGTAAGTGGCGGTTGGAAAATTATGAAAACCATGGGTAACCGCATTACCAAAATTACTCCGATTGAAGGATTTTGCGCCCAAACGGCAGGTGCATTAACGCTGTTTATTACAGAAATTTTGCATATTCCTGTAAGTACAACACACGTTATCACTGGTAGTATTATTGGGGTAGGGTCAGTAAAAAGACTTTCGGCTGTTCGCTGGGGAGTTACCGTTAACCTCGTATGGGCGTGGATATTAACTATTCCGGTAAGTGCTGTATTAGCGGGCTTATGTTACTTATTGATATCTCAATGCTGCTAAAATAAAGCAATTTATAAAGGCTTGATATCCAATATATACTAATAAAAACCTGATAAAAGCATAAAAAAAGCCATTTTAGGCTTTTTTAGAACAAAAAAAGATTATATCTTTGCACACGCAAACAAAGGGTTCCTTGGCCGAGTGGCTAGGCACCGGTCTGCAAAACCGTCTACGGCGGTTCGAATCCGCCAGGAACCTCATAAAAAACTCTTAACAATCTGTAAATCAGAATTTGTTAAGAGTTTTTTTATTATGAGGATTAAAAATGGGTCAAGTGGAAAATCTGGTTGGAAAAATTATCTTTGTGAAAAAACGATGTTATCCACCGAAGACGTTTTACGTATATTCCTACCCTCTTTTTTGTTCGATTACTTTGAGTTAGAAAAGATTTCAGAGGAAGATACAGGTCTCCATGTTTATTTAGGGGAAAAGAAGTCTATTGCTGCTCATACGGGTGGTTTGATATCCCATGGCTTTACAGATTACTCTATCATTCAAGATTTTCCAATAAAAGGGAATGCCGTCTATCTTCATCTTCGCAGACGTAAATGGTTGAATCAATCTACAAGTGAAATAATAAGTCGGAAGTTAGATATTACATACGAAGGCACGCGTTTAACGAAAGACTTCGTTGCTTTTTTAAAAGATACAAATAGAAAGTAATGCTGTAAGTATTAAATCTATTGCCTCGTATTATAATGTGGATGGTAATAATTTGCGTTATCAATATAAAGAATACATCAGTGACTTTCGTAGTTGGGAAGCAGAACATCCTTATCCCTATGTTTTGTATAAGAAAAATATAGGCACTCACTTAAGCATTGATGAAACCTGTTTATCCCAAGGGGAACTTTACACAATAGTTACCAATAAGGCAGGCCATGGTAAGCATGGCACATTAGTGGCAATGATTCCGGGCACCAAGTCTGAAGAAGTTATTGACGCTTTACTAAAGCTACCTCGTTCACTTCGACTCAAAGTAAAAGAAATTACCCTTGACTAATCCCCAACCATGCGTTTAATCGCCACCAAAGCCTTTCCTAAAGCAATGTTGGTTTCTGATAGGTTTCATGTGCAAAAATTGATGAATGAAGCTGTTAGCGACCTTCGTATAAATTACCGATGGCAGGCAATAGACATGGAAAACCAAGAAATCGAACTTGCCAAAGAAGCTCATGGCAAACATATCCCTCATGTCTTTGAAAATGGTAATCCACGCAAACAACTTCTTGCTCGAAGTCGCCATATTGTAATGAAGCATTTCTCTAAATGGACCGCAAATCAAGCACAAAGAGCTCAGATATTGTTCAGGGAATACCCTGCTATAGAAGAAGCTTACAGAATATCAATGGAATTAACTCAAATCTACAATACAACTACAGATAGAGGTATTGGTCTTACCCGTTTAGCTCATTGGTACAATAAAGTTGAAAAATTGAATCTCAAATTTTTTAAGTCGGTTATTGAAACCATGAAAAATAACTACACAACCATCATCAATTATTTTGAAAATCGTTCTACAAATGCTTCGGCTGAATCTTTCAATGCTAAAGTGAAGAATTTTAGAAGTCAATTCAGGGGAGTGAGGGATATACCTTTTTTCATCTTTAGACTGACTACGCTTTTTGCTTGAGTTTTTATCAGATAATTTTTCCAACCGGATTTTCCACTTGACCCTTAAAAATCTAAATTATTTACAATTTCCTCAATATCCTCTTTTATCAATTCCCAATATTTACCTTTTAAGCATATGGGGTCAAAGTCATTGTCCGCATATTGGAAATCTATAAGCTTATTCTTTAGTACCTCTTTTGTATGGGACTAAGGATGCCTTTTTTCGAATAACTCTATTATTTGTTCTAAAGTCAAGATTTCTAATAACTCATGAATATCCCAAAAATCTTTTTTTCGTCCATCGTTTCCTATGATTTCTATTTTCATAGCTGAAATTTCTTCTATGGAAGCTATACGAATATTCTCGACTTGAATTATTGGTTGGATAAAAGAATCTGTATAAAATAAATCTACTTTTACAATATTCTCTTTGTTTTCTCCAATATAATAGCTTTTTCCAAAACTCTCATTCCCAAAATACAGCATTTCTACATAAGGAAATTCTTTTTGTAATCTTTGGTCGATTGCTTCAAAGTCAATACTTCCATATTCTGCATCTGTAAACAAATCAATATCAACAGACATACGATGACCTAACTGTAAACTTAAAGCAGTACCTCCAACCAAACGAAAAGAAGAAAGCAAATCAATGGCCATCAATTTATTTAGAACTTCCCAAAGCGTATTTGAGATAGTGTTTTTATATAGGTTATTTTGTTTCATGAATTAAGTATTTTTTTGCATTTTCTGAAAGTGTAGGTAAATATTGAGGAGTAGTTTTTAATTCTAAAATAATAATGTCTTTTCCATAAAATGAAATTATTTCTTTTATCTCTTCTTCATTTCCACGTTCAAAAAAACGACGGACGATGGCTTTCTTTTGTTTATCCCAATCTATGGAGTTAATATCTGTATCCCAAAATAATATGTTACGTATTTTCGATAAATCAGGTTTTTTTTGAAGCTTAAGCAAATCTTTCTTTTCTTTTTCTACATCATAATAAGCTTGAAGTAACATGAAATATTCTTCATTTGTACCTAACGCTTTCCCTAGTTTAATCGACAATGCGGGGTTAATCCTCCTTCTGCCTTTAGTTATGGCATTTAGTGTTTGAGGATATTCTTTTAATGAAATGGCAAATTGCTTACTTTCCAATCCTCTTTTTTTTAATTCCCGATTGAGGGCAGCACCAGGATGAACACCTTTTATTTTTGTTATTTCTGGTAACATATCGTTTTTTTTGTAATTTTACTTATACAAAAATAATAATTATTTACCGATAAACAAAATTGTTTATCGAGTTGTTTTGATTAGAGAAAATTTATCAAGGATTAAAAAGAGGATTAAATTTTTGATAAGCATTGATATTCTTTGATATACAAAAAATCATTAAACGGATTGGAAAATGGTAGTAGTACTGGGAGATCGAAATCAATTCTAATCATTGATTATTTGATAGTTACAATACATGAAACCCCATAAAAAAACCTGAAATGACCTTTAATAAGGTGTTTCGGAGTTTTTTGTTTTAAGGTTAGGTACACAAAGAGGATTACCATAAAGTTTTCGTAATCCTATTTATTATGACAGAGAGGGGCATATCTCAAAAGATAAACCCCTCATATAATATTTTAAAATAAAATCTACATTCTAATCATTATAAATCGGTATAAATGATTCTCTGTTAAAATCTTCCACAGAATAAGGACGAGGTTCAATATTATCGTGTAAAATCAAAGCCGGATTTATTTCTGCTCTTTCTTTTTCCTCTAAAATTTTACACAAAGATTGTTCTATTCTTGCATAAAATTCGGTCCGTATTTCTTTTTCTGATTTCATGTTTTTTTTAAAAGCGCTTGCAAAGGTAATTTTTTTTTTAATAAAAAACAATTAACTGTTTTTTATTATATATATAATTACAAGTAATCATAAGGTTTTTGAATGATCATGTAACTCACAACCAATCTTCCTAATAAAATATCCAAAGTCTTTTCGGTCACTATTTTTTCAAATTTCTCTTGACCATCTTCTATTTCTGACTGCAAGTTATAATTATCTTTCTTATATAAAACAAGATGAATCATTTTTTGTTTTTCAGAATCATCATTTTTAATCATTTTCGGATTCAATTTATCTATATCCTGAATAATTACCTTTATATTATCCAATGTCTCATTGTTATGCCTTAAATACCTTTTTATGCAAGCCTCTATTTCTCCCACATCATAATTTCGAACTCGAACAATTTGCACCCCAACAGCTCTTCCCATCGTTTTTTTCCGAGGGATCTGTTTTTCATATTTATTTCTCAACGGATAACTTTCTGTTTTCATTAGGCCTTCTTCAAAATCCCACCTCTTGCCTCCTTCTTTAGATGCAGATTTATAGGAAACTCTCAATAAAGCAACATCCTCTTTTACACGATTTATTCTCATCAACGATATCGAATAAGGAAACGCATTGCCACTATTAATTCCTCCTGTAGGTAAACAACTGGGGGTTCCTAATCTAAAATGCTGAACACAATTCTTGAGCAAATCGGGCGCTCCTGTTGCAACACCATGCTCATGTCCTGAAACAATCAACTCACTGCATTTTAAAATATCACCTAGAACATATTCCTTTTGGTTAGGTTCCGTATCATATGCTTCTTCCCAATCCAATGAATCAGGCCCATGATGCATTAAGGTTACTGTAAAATGATCCGGATAAGAAGAAGATATTTCATGCGTCAAATTGGATACAATATTTCGCCCTGCCTTATATGTGCCGATTCTCATTTTCGACATAAGTTCTTCTTCTGCAGACAACCATTCTGTATTTAAAGAAAGGAAACAAATTTTCTCCTCCTTAAACACCTTTATTCCGGTTACATATTCTAAATCTTTCTTCGAAAATAAGGTGTAAGGAATATAACAAAGTTTTGCTGAATCAATTTCATCTACTTGACAATAAGGTTTATAAAATTCATTAAACCCTTTGAAACAGATTTTATGAATATCGCTGAAGGGTTCTATATATTTATTCGAATCATTACAAAATTCTTTAAAACCATCCACCGTTTTTTTATAATTTATTTCATTATTAATACCTTCTCTTGTTTTATCATGGTTTCCCGGAGTCATAATAATATAAAAATCATCTTCAATAGAACAAGCTTCTTTTATCTTATTTAAA
>JAVBUB010000133.1:0-5744 GCA_031555675.1 Paludibacteraceae bacterium
CTTTCGTTATCTCTTTCCTGTAATTTTTGTGTAAGATGCTGCTCTAAAGCTTTAAAATCCGTCTTTTCTTTCAGCAATATATACACGTAAGGCCAACCGGGGTTATCCTCATCGTTGGTGTTTCGTATGAGTATATCGGTATGAAAATGAGATGTTTCGGGGAAATCCTGAAAAACACCGGTAACATTTAGTGCTGATTCCGAAAATTTTCTTCCCGACAATTGAATCTCTTTGCCAATAGGCGATTCCGTTCCGAAGAGTTGACGCGCAAAACTTTTGCTCAATGCCACACTTTGTTTTTTTTCGAATACTTTATCCTTGTCGCCTTGCAATAGATTGAAACTAAAAAAATGGAAGAAATCCGGATCTACAAAATAAAGATCATGCACCACCTGCTGCTCGCCTTTAAAAGTCAACACGCCGGTTTGTCCTACTCCTAAGGCAAGTATATCTTCAATTTCCGGTATTTGTTTAATAATAGGATCAAAATAATCGAAATAATTCCAAATACGCCCATCAATCTTTTCGTCGTTATATTGAAGGGTTAAACGATACATACGATCGGCATTGGCATGGAAGCGGTCGTAGCTCAGTTCTTTTTTCACATAACCATAGGATAATAACAGACATGCAAAAACAATGGATAAACCTATGAGGTTGACAATGCGCAAAGGTTTACTTTTAGTTAAACGACGGAATAATATACTCATAGGTAATGTTTTTGTATTAGTAGTGAGGGCGTAACTTGAAGTCACACCCTCACTAAATGTAAAAAGCGTGTAAACTTTTGATATTGATTTACACGCTTTAATTGGTTGGTTATATATTATCTGGATTTTCTCCGGATGTTTTTTCTTAATAATTTGGGGTCTTGTCGACAATCCCAAATGGTAACAATAACTATAATATCTTCTTCTATAAAATAAATAGCTTTATAGTTCTGTATAACAAGAGCACGAAAGACTTCTACTGAATCTTTTAAACATGGCTCAATAGCGGCCATATAAGGAAATTCCAACAATACTTCAATCTCATCAAGAATTTCATTATGAAGAGCTGCAGCTGCAATCAAATTCTCTATCGAGATAAAATTATAAATTTCTTCTAATTGTAATCTAGCTTTCTTTGAAAACCTTAATTTCATACTCTTGGATGTTTTGCTCTTAATTCTTCAATGGTACAAACATCTCCAGCTTTATAATCTTTGACCCCTTGAGCCACTTCTTTCTTTAATTCTTCAATAGTAAACTGGCAAGGGGGTTTCATCCCCTGCCGTTTTTCTTTACGGAAAGATGCTATAAATTTTCTCACAAGAGTTTCATTTTCTTCATTGAGAAAATCTTTTATAAATTCTGCCTTCATGGCATTTAATTCCATTGTAGTCATATCTATTTTTTTAAAACATTCTCTTACAAAGATACTTTTTTTCTTCAAAAAATCAAATTATTCCTTCTATCGAAGAAACGTGTAAACCAATATGTCAAAGAGCGTTTATTGTATTTTTATCATTCGTTTTTCATCGAATCAATGGGATTAGCTTTTGAACAATAGACAATGGGAACGGCAAAAATGAATTACATCCTGCTTTCTACTTCAGCTACAATTTGTCCGTCAAACAGATTTACCACGCGATGTGCAAAAGAAGCATCATGTTGCGAGTGTGTTACCATGATGATGGTGGTTCCTTCCTGATTCAAAGAAGTAAGCAGATCCATCACGTCTCTACCATTTTTGGAATCGAGGTTACCGGTCGGCTCATCGGCAAGAATCAGCTTGGGATTGGCAATCACGGCACGGGCAATGGCCACCCGTTGCTGCTGTCCTCCCGAGAGCTGGTTGGGAAAGTGTTTGGCCCGATGACTGATACTCATCTTACGAAGGGTTTCTTCTACCATGCGTTTACGGTCGGATGCTTTTACTTTGAGGTAAGTAAGCGGTAATTCCACGTTTTCATAAACTGTCATTTCTTCAATAAGGTTAAAGCTCTGGAAAACAAATCCGATATGGCCTTTGCGGGTCATGGTACGTTCTTTCTCTTTTAAATGTCCTACTTCCAATCCGTCCAAGTAATAATTACCGGAAGTGGGATTGTCCAACAGACCCAAAATATTAAGCAGGGTTGATTTTCCACAACCCGAGGGGCCCATAATGGCAATAAATTCGCCTTGGTTTACTTGCATCGATACATTGTTTAGCGCTACCGTTTCTACTTCTTCGGTACGGAACACTTTTTTAAGATTTTCAATTTTAATCATGATATGGTTATATTTAGTTTATGAATTTTCGGAATTATCTCTTTTTAGTCGTGTTGTTCTCTTATTTATATCCGCGAAGCGGGTAAATATAACTAACCGAAATAATTTTTACCGGGTTATTTGTGCCCAATCTGAAGTCCCCAAAAGGAGGGATTTAGGGGGCTTCCTACTCCTTATTCAACGCTTCCATCGGATTTTTCGCGGAAGCTTTGTAGCTTTGGCTGCTTACGGTTAATAATGTGATGATAAATATAATTAATCCGGCTAACAAGAATATCCACCAGTAAACGGGTGTCTTATAGGCAAAGCTTTCCAGCCATTTTTGCACGATAAAATAAGCTAATGGCACAGCCACCACAAATGCAGTACCCAATTGTATCAATATGGTTTTGTTGAGCATCAACATTATTTCTTTGATGGAAGAGCCGTTTACCTTTCGGATGGCTATTTCTTTGGCTTTATATTTAGTATTAAAAAGGATTAGCCCATATACTCCCATTACAGCAATAATCACTGCTATTAAACCGAATATGGAGATAAGCATGGATAGATTATTTTCTTCTTCATACATTTTAGCCACTGATTCATCTAAGAATTTACCATCAAATGGCTCGTTGCTGAATTTACTCCAGGTTTCATTGATATAATCCATAGTTTTTGGAATTTCATTTCCGGTTATTTTCACAAAAATAACGCCATACCAGTCTTGTCCGTGAGGATTTCCATTTATAAAAGCCATCGGCTTAATGGGTAAATGCAAAGTGGTATAATGTACATTTTTTGACACTCCTTTAATGATTCCTGTTTGTTCATTCATTTTTATTTCTTTTCCTGAAATATCCTTCAAGTCATATTCTTTCAGGAATTCTTCATTTACTATGCATTCAAATGTTGTCGTGTCTGTAGCTTCCGTAAAAAATTCTCCTTCGAGCAACGGTATATTGAAAAAAGACAGGAAATCAGGTGCTATCATCCATAATGGAACTGACATCATTTTACCTTCGTAAAGCATTGCAGTAGCGCCTCCAAGAGTACCGGGAATGGCATTGGCTTCGGTATATCCTGTGATATGTGGATTTTTCATCAATTCGTCAGCAAATACTTTGGCTTCGTTTTTATCTTTCAGGTCTTGCCATATCGGAATATAAACAATGTTTTCTTTGTCCATTCCCAAAGAATAATTGACCATATAATGGTGTTGTAATTTAACAAAGCCCGAAACAATAATTAATGTTATGGCAGTTATAAATTGAAAAGCAATCAGCACATTACGGAGTTTGCCGCTTTTCCGTGATAATGCGAACGAGCCACTCAATGCCATAGCCGGCTGAAAGGAGGTAATGTAACGTGCAGGATACAGTCCAAACAAAAAACTGAATATAATCAAGACAATGCCGATAGCAACTAAGGTTGATGCGTTTGCACTTAATGATAAACCGGCAGAAAAGAATTGGGCTATGGGTGTGGTTTTCAATAATACAATAAAGAACAGGGATAGCAAAAAAGCCACCAACGAAAAGCAGACGCCCTCGAGAGCCATCATATACTTGAGCTTGCGTGAACTTATTCCGATTATTTTTTGGATATTGAGGCTACGTACCCGCATGGGCGCCATAGCAATAGAAAAATTGATAAAGTTGATAAAAGCAATCAGTAAAGCTATAACGCCAATAGCAAGGAGCGAAAGTGTTGAGCTTAAATTCCGTTTACCTAGAGGCATTTGTTGAAAGGTATCCTGTTGTACGTTATTTAGCAAAGTGAGATTAACTTTGGGTTTATCCTCCGGATGTTCATTAAAATATTTTGCAGCTTCAGCATCATCGTTAGTACCAAAAATATCAATGTTGGCATTAATATTTTGTACTAACGAATTAACATTTTCCGGTAATATTTCGAAAAAACCCAGAAAACTAAAGTTTCCCCGTTCACCAAAGCTAGTAAACGGGCCATAGGCACCATTTATCAATGAACTATTTTCGGGTACATCGGCACAAATAGCCACCACCGTTAATGGATCGGGATAGTAATGGTAATATATGGGTTGGCCGAGTGGATCTACATCAGGAAATATTTTTTTAGCAATGCTTTCACTCAGCATAATGGTTCCAGGCTCGGACAATGCTTTTTGGGCATCGCCGGATATAATGCGCATCGAAAATATATCTGCCAGCCCGGGAGTAGCATTCATTAATGGTACTTCATAAGGTACAATGGTACCATCAGCCAATTTACGGTCAAGTTTAATTTTTGCGTTCCAAATTGTTAATCCAAAGTTACGAATTTCCGGATATGTGTCGGCTATATCTTTGGCTGTCGGATAACTAATAGCAGGAAATTCGCCTCCTGCTGAAGGTACTTTCACTGAAAAGAGATAGATATTATCTGATTTTTCAAATTGGGTATCATATTCAAAGTCATACCTGCATTGTATAATTACCATCGAAAATACGGTAAAGGAAACCGATAGGCCGAGTATATTCAGAATACTGGATGTTTTAAAACGTTTGAGTTGAAATAAGAAGTTTTTTAGCATATAATAAATATTTAAGATTTAAGATTCAAAATTTAATATTCAAGATTGTGCACTTCACTATATTCACGGGTAATCTTGAATATTGAATCTTAAATCTTGAATTAAATAAATTTTATTTCAGTATTAGTTCTTCGGCATCGCCAAAATTATCGTAACCGGAAACAATAATTTTTTCGCCAGGTTCCAGTCCATCCAATATTTCGTAATATAACGGATTTTGCCGGCCAATACGTATATTACGCCTCAAGGCGGTTTTATCATCGGATGATATTACAAATATCCATTGTCCGCCGGTATGTTGGTAAAACGATCCGCGGGGAATCATAACAGCTTCCACAGGTTGCCCCAATTGGAGGTTAATGTAATAAGTCTGTCCGGCACGGATATTTCCCGGACGTTCTCCTTCAAAAACAAAATCAGTCTTAAACTGTTTATCGCGTACTTCCGGGTATACTTTACGGACACGCAAATAGAACTTTTTATCCTGACGTTCGAAGGTAGCTGATAAGCCTGATTTTACCTTGTCGATATAATGTTCGTCAATAAATGCTTCTATTTTATAGTCAGACAGCACGCTAACCTGCCCTATGCGGGTACCGCTACCTACCGACTGTCCTATCTCCACATCCAGTAATCCCAACTGTCCATCAACCGGAGACTTGATGGCCAGATTGTCCACACGTTGGCGTACCAGTAGCAAATTCCGGCGGATATTTCGTAAGCTTTCTTCCATTTGCATAATTTGAATGCTGCGGTAAACGGAATCTTGTTTTTGACGTTCTACGACCAACTCGCGTCCTCTTACGGCAAATTCGTAATCTTCTTTGGCTTGCAGGTATTCTTCCCTGGAAGTGAGGTTTTCTTTATACAATTGTCCGTATTGTTCATAGCGGCGTTTTTTACGCTCCACATCCATATCCAGTTGTAGTTTTTCCTTTTTCAGGTTAAATTTAGAT
>JAVBUB010000208.1:0-2511 GCA_031555675.1 Paludibacteraceae bacterium
GCTCTTGCTTGTGTGCAGCAACTGACATGTACAGAAAGTTCTCAAAATATCCGCCCTATTATCCCATCTTCTTCAAGTTCTTTTTAGCTCAAGAACATGCTTTTCCTTTCGAAGCCTATTCCTTGCCCAATTTTTTCCATATTATGATGGATCTTCTACTTTTATTTGTGCTTTCGGGAGTGGTTTTGGCATTTATAAAACGGAAAAAAAATAAATGGTTCGGCATGAAAAAAACCACACGACATTCTGCTTTCGACAAGTTGGCCATTACATCTTTGTGGTTTATTTTTCCTTTGCGCCTGCTTGCTGAAAGTTGCACCAGCGCCGAAACGGGTGTAGGTAGTTTTTTAACCAATAATGTTGGGGCATTTCTAAACTTATTTTTACCGGCAAGCACTTTAGCATATCCTCTTTGGTGGATGTATTCCATTGCTTTGTGCGTTTTCTTAATAGCTTTGCCTTTTTCGCGGTATATGCACATTTTCACCGAAGTACTTTTTATTTTCTTCAAAAATTGGGGGCTAAAAACTCGCAAAACGGTTTCAGGATTCGAAAAAATGCAGATTTACTCATGCTCCCGTTGTGGATTATGTGTAGATGCTTGTCCGATATATGCCAATTCTCAAGAAAAAGAGGTGATTCCGGCTTATTTTTTCCGCGATTACAGATCAAAGCGAAATATCACTAGAGTTAAACAAATTATTACTAAAACAGCTTTTGATTGTCTCGAATGTGGGAAATGTCAGGAAGTTTGTCCGGTTCATATTGATGTAAACAATGTACGGACAGCTGTTCGGGTAGAGGTAACCAACAAATACCCCCATCAATACGCTTTCCCGAATCCTAAAACATCGCGTAAACCCGAAGTGATTTATTTTGCAGGATGCATGGGACATCTCACTCCAGGAGTAAAACAAGCTGTTGAAGGAATTTTTAAACACGCCAAAGTAAATTATCATTTTTTAGATAGAGATGGTTCTGTTTGTTGCGGACGACCGATGAGTTTAGCCGGACAACATAAAGCGGCTCAAGATTTGATGATGAAAAATAAAGAAATGATTCTTCAGCTCGAAGCCAAAACTTTGGTTACCTCTTGTCCGATTTGCTACAAAATATTTAAAGACGAATATCGCTTAAGCCTCGAAATACTTCATCATTCCGAATATTTCTCCCGCTTATTGGAAGAGAAAAAAATAACATTAAAAACAGGAGCTACCTTGGCAATTGCCTATCACGATCCTTGTGAATTGGGAAGAGGAAAGCGAGTTTTCGAAGCTCCGCGAAAGGTTTTACAACAAGTAGGCACAGTTGTCGAAAGTGAAGAGAATAAAGGAAATGCAATTTGTTGTGGGGGAAGTATTGCCTCTATCGGGTTAGCCTCACAAACCAAACACGATATTGCCCTGCAAGCCTTGGATAAACTTACAGCCTCTCAGCCTGATTGTGTGGCTACAGCTTGCCCATTATGTAAGAAAACTTTTGCTAAACTTTCACCAGTTCCGGTACGAGATATTGCCGAATTGCTTTACGAAAAATTAGAAATCGCAGAAGAACCTGTGGAAAATAAATATATTGTGGAACATTTGTAGTAAACACAATATTTTTTAAAGTAATCAGGCGCCATCCAAAAGTTATTTTAGATGGCGCCTGATTATTTATGATCCATATTTCACACTTTGTAATAACAAAATTTGGTTTAACTTTGCTTTGTCAATTAACCTCATTATTTTGATAGAAATATTTTAAATTTCTATAACTTAAACATATGAAACGTTTTTTATTAAGTTTTTGCTTATTAATTTCAGGGTTTTTTGCCCTTACAGCTCAAGAGTTGCTATCTCCCGATGGCAATTTGAAAATGGTCTTTCGTTTGCAGGATGGAGTGCCTGTCTATCAATTGACTTATAAAAACAAAACGGTAATCAAACCGAGTAAGCTGGGGTTGGAACTTAGACCTAAATATGCAGAACAAAATCCGTCTTTGTATGATGGGTTTACCCTTGTCCGTACCGAAACATCTTCTTTCGACGAAATCTGGACTCCTGTATGGGGTGAAGTAAAAAATATCCGTAATCATTATAATGAATTGCTGGTTGTTTTGGATCAATCGACTAATAAACGAGGATTAAATATTCGTTTTCGTTTGTTCAATGATGGATTGGGTTTCCGATACGAATTTCCCGAACAGAATAGTCTGCTATTTTTTATAGTTAAAGAAGAAAAGACCCAATTTGCTATGCCCGGCGATATAAAAGCCTATTGGATACCGGGCGATTATGGAACACAGGAATATGATTATACTATTTCCAAATTATCCGAAATCAGGGAACTGCATAAAGAAGCTGTTACTTATAATATATCCCAATGTCCATTTTCCGAAACAGGCGTACAAACCCCTTTGATGCTGAAATCGGATGATGGATTGTATATTAATATTCATGAAGCTGCTTTGGTCGATTATTCCTGTTTGAACCTGAACCTGGATGATAAACACATGGTATTCGAATCGTG
>JAVBUB010000180.1:0-3452 GCA_031555675.1 Paludibacteraceae bacterium
AACTGCTCCTAATGTTCCTGTAGGCATTGTCTCAAAACTACCTTCAATACTAGGAAACTGTCCTATTACTTGCTCATAGATTGCCCAAGAGTTGCTGGGAAAAAATAATCCGGCACATAAAAGCAAGCCAATAACCAGATGTTTAGTGTTAATAATAAAATGTGTTTGCATTGTTTTATTTTAGTTGATACTTTTTAATAATCGCTTTTTGTATAATATCTGTTCAAGCATTTAAATATTATCTTTCAACAAACTCGGCAAACTATGCGGAATAAAGTACCGGATAAGAGAAAGCAGTTAGCCTTTTAAGTGATCTTAATCTGAAGATGTATAAACAGGCGGTAAAATTACAATCGTTTTTGTTTAAAAAATGATATCATTTCTTAAAAAAAGATAAAACTACAAATCAACAAAATTTACCTATAATCTTAAAATTTGAATTAAATATTGGTCTAAAGAGTAATAAATTCAACATTTAAGATTCAATATTCAACATTACGCATTGAGGATGTTTTACAGATAATTTTGAATCTTGAACTTTGAATCTTGAATTAAATCGGTCTAAAGAATAAAGTTTTACGTAGTACGTTTTGGCGTACTATTTCAAAGTCAGCTACGTAAAACTTAAAACGTACTACGTATAACTTAATAAAGGTCTATAACTGAATATTAAATCTGAAATCAGAACTTTATGACCATTCTATTATGTTTTTTTATTTTTTTTATTAACTTCGCAGCCAGTTAAATTTAAAATCAAGATATTACAATGAGTTTAGAAGCATCAAGTTCTCCCGTAAAATTCTATTCAGGGGAGGATATTCCGTTGGAACTGCATAAAGTTCGTATTGTTCAAAAACTGAATTTAGTTCCTATTGAGAGAAGATTAGAGGCACTGGAAGAAGGAGGTTATAATACATTCGGTCTGAAGACTACAGATGTGTTTTTGGATATGTTAACCGATAGCGGAACCAATGCCATGAGCGATAATCAATTGGCAGCCATGATGAAAGCGGACGATGCTTACGCCGGCTCTCAAAGTTTTATCCGTTTACAAAAAGCCGTAGAAGACGTATTGGGTAAAAAATACTACCTGCCCGTTCACCAGGGACGCGCTGCCGAAAACGTATTGGCCCATGCCTATGTGAAAAAAGGAAGCCTCGTGCCGATGAACTACCACTTTACCACCGCATTGGCACACATTACCGAAAAAGGCGGGCAAATTGCCGAATTATTATATCCCGAAGCATACGTATTGAAGTCAACACACCCATTCAAAGGAAACATCAATATCGAAGCCCTGGAAGAATGCATCCAGAAAACAGGAAAAGAAAACATTCCGTATATCCGTATGGAAGCCTCTACCAACCTGATTGGCGGACAACCGTTTTCTATACAAAACCTGCGTGATGTACGCGCTATCGCCGATAAGCACGGTATCCGTTTAGTATTGGATGCCAGTTTGCTGGGTGAAAACGCTTACCTTGTTAAACAACGCGAAGCAGAATTCAAAAACACCCCATTGGCAGACATCATTAAAATAATGACCGATTTAGCCGATTTAGTTTATTTCTCAGCCCGTAAATTAAGCTCATCTCGCGGCGGAGGTATCTGTACCAACCAAGAGAAAATATACAAGGAATTAGAAGCCCTTATACCACTTTACGAAGGATTTTTGACCTACGGAGGTATCTCTATTCGCGAAATAGAAGCCATGACTGTTGGATTGTACGAAACACAAGACGAAACTGTTATTTCACAAAGCCCTTCTTTTATCTCTTACCTGGTAACAGAAGCAGATAAAAAAGGAATTCCGATGGTAACACCTCCCGGAGTATTAGGAGCACACGTAAACGCGATGGAGTTCTGCGCTCACCTTCCACAAACACAATATCCAGCAGGTTCATTAGCAGCCGCTTTCTTCCTTATCTCAGGAGTTCGTGGTATGGAAAGAGGTTCCGTATCCAACCAACGCGATGAAGAAGGCAACGAAACATATGCCGATATGGAATTACTTCGTTTGGCTATTCCACGCCGTGTATTTACCCTATCTCAAGTAAAATACGTAGTAGACCGTTTGGCTTGGTTATACGAAAATAGAGAAATGATCGGTGGGTTGAAATTTACCTACGAACCACCTGTACTTCGTTTCTTCATGGGTAGATTAGCACCTACCTCTGATTGGCCACAGAAATTGATGGCTAAATTCCGTAAAGACTTCGGAGAAAGCTTGTAAGATAATAATGACAATTCATAAAAAATACCCGGCTTTGAAAGTCGGGTATTTTTGTTTTAATAACTCAGCAGAGGAATCAAGCATTGAAAATTCAATACAATATATTCCCTATCGAACTTATAAAATTATTTTCGATTGATCCCTCCCAATATTTTGTCCCCGTAGGGACTATTCAAGCTCGAAAGCCTCATTTCGGCAGTTGTTGGTGCCATAGTTTACTGTGGGTAATCTCTCTTCTGTTTGGAAAAGGAAAAAAAGTAGTAAATACAACATTTAGTCGAAAGACTATCTCAAAAGTCTATATTCTTAACCACTAAGGTTACAAAGTGATTATTATTCTTTGTGATCCTTAGTGTAAAACTTTGTGTCCTTAGTGGTTAAAGGACTTTTGAGACAACCTCCAATAATTGGACAATCATCAATTCTCTACCGGCAACTGAATCTCAGTTAGCCATTCATCTACCGACTCTTTATTCCAGATACCATCAATATAACAAAAACGGGGCTGTTCAATTACCTTGTAACCATTTGCCTCCGCATAAGCATACAATTCCGCAAAAGTTTCCGGCATTTTCTCATATGCACCATAATGATTGACACAGAGAGCTACAGGAACCTCAGGAAGCTCTTTAAACCGGATTATGTCCGAATCTTGTCTACGTTCAGCTACCGCCTCAAAATACTCAATGTCAATATCTACTCCATATTCCTCGTTATGCTCTACCGTAAAGCAATATTGGGGTTCAGGACACTGGCAGCCTAAATGTTGCATTTCCGGCCCGATAATATTGGGGCAAAGATTAAACAGCTCCCCATAAGAATTTATCTTACGGCGATGGGTTGCAAAAACCCTTGAAGGAAGCGATTTTTCAACTACTTTTTCCATAATGTTCTTTTGTTTTTGGAGCCTGTTTTCCAGCTTTGACAATTCAGCCTGTCGCCATATCAGGCGTTCTATTTCGTCTTGACAAAGCTTGTTTTTTTCTCTTAACTGTTCTGCATCAGGATACTCTTTGCCTTCTTCAAACAGTTTGCTAATTTCTTCAAGACTAAATCCCAATTGTTTCAGAAAGACAATATTATTCATCTGCCGAAGCTGGCTAAGATCATAGTAACGATATCCTGTCCACTCGTCCACTTCCATGGGAATGAGCAAACCTACCTCCTCATAATGTCGAAGCGTCTTGACTGTCACTTGGCAAAGCTTGGAAAATTCTCC
>JAVBUB010000187.1:0-10143 GCA_031555675.1 Paludibacteraceae bacterium
CGGTTTATTTAACCATTTTAAAACAAAAGAGGAATTGTTTAAAAAAGCAATAGAAACATTTTTTTTGAATAAGCAGGACCCTGATTTGAAATTTAAAAAATCAGAAGGTACGTTTTTGAATTTTATTGACATTTTTATTGATGGAGTGGCCCAAACGATGGCTTCCTTGCTTGGTTCTGTAGATCCAAGTTTAGATTCAATGGATTATTTTAGACTCCTGTTTGATACAGTAAAGAAATATCCTGAATACGGAAAATCTTATGTTGGTTTTAATAAAACATTACTTTCTCTTTGGAAAGAAAATCTGGATAGAGGATTGAAAAGCGGTGAAATAAAGTCAGATATAGATACCACTCTTATTGCAGAGATGTTTCACTATACTTATTATGGTGACGCTGTAACATCCGCTGTCGAAGAAAGGCTCGATCCCCAAGCTCTAAAAAAGAGATATTATGGTTTTTATGAGCTAATCAGAAACAAATAAACTTATTGTATAATAAAAAAATACTATAAAATAAAGTAAAAGTACTATTGATTTTTTCTTTTAATGTCAGTATTTTTGTACATCGGTGTTTTGAAAAATCAAAGAAGTAAAATTCTTCTTTGATTTTCATTGGTTTTTTATAAAGCTTAAAGAGCGAAAATTAAATATAATAATATCGGATAATGTCGTTTTTATATTCAGATAAAATGCCTTTCAATTTGAAAAACACAAAAATGAGTGTTTGTATATTATTAAATATTAGTTAAGTCCGTAACCTTAAAACATACCTGATTATGAAAAAAATCATTATTAGCTCCGTTTTGTTCTTTTTTGTTATTTTGGCAAATGCCCAAAATGTGGGATTAATAACAAATAAAACAGAAGCATGTGAAGGAACAGTAGTTACACTATCTGTCAGTGTTGATGGTTCATATACTATGGATCCTAATTTCAAGTATTTTTTACAACGTTCTGATGATAATGGTAGTACTTGGAAAACGATTGAAATGACAAATTCTGCTGTAAATGTGCCTATTTCCAGCAATTATCTTTTTAAAGCATATATTGAAAATAATACAGGTACAAAGTTTGAAAGTAATCAGGTTGCCGTGAAAATGCTGAAACTGATAGATTTTCAATTGCCGGAAGTAATTGATTCTATTTGTGGCGAGTTTAACCTGGAAGACTTGTATCTTTATCTTCAAAACCAGTCGGGAAGTGATATTAATTATTATCAACATTGGAATGGAAAGCATGGAGCGCCTCATAATGCCAAGCCTAAAGCAAAAACTTCGACTACATTTACAGTAGCAGAGGGTGGAGGTTGTAATTGTCCGGATCCTACAACAATTGACCCATTTAATCCACCGGCCAATCCTCCAATTCCAGATCCGTCAGACCCAACCAATCCATCTAATCCGCAAGATCCAAATAACCCGTCAGATCCATCTAATCCGCAAGATCCGAATAATCCGGGTAACCCATCTACACCAAGTAATCCGGTTACCGGATTGATTAGCTATCATGATTTACCACCTTCCAATGGTAAAGATTATAGCCATGAAATACAACCGGGTATATCCGGCGGACCTAATGGAGGATCACAGACGATATATGTAATGATTGCCACTCCGGATGGTAAGTTTGGCCTTGATAGCGTCAAGCTAAATTTCTTAAGCGAAAATGAATGCTGCCCGGAGTTGTTTATTCCCAATAGTTTTTCTCCGAATGGCGATGGTGTTAATGATTATTTTGAAGTAAAAGGACTTGATTGCTATGATAAAGCAACACTGGAAGTCTTTAATCAATGGGGAAAATTAGTTTATAAACAAGATAATTACGGAGTTTCCGGTTGGTGGAACGGATCTGTTAATCAGGGAGGAAATACAGATCTGACAGCAACAACATATTATTTCCTATTGAATTTGGAAAAAAATGGAAAGACTAAGGTTCATAAGGGATATGTTTATATTAATCGATAAGGTAAATATATTTTTATGATAAAAAAAGGCGGTTTATTATTCTTTCTTGTATTGCTGACAGGCGTTTTGAATGCCCAGGAGCAACCTACATATACCCAGTACTTATTTAATCAGCAGATATTTAATCCGGCGTACACAGGTACATGGGACAAGCTGGGATTTACTTTTATCAATAGAAGTCAATGGGTCAAATTTCCCAGATATCCACAGACCAATGATTTTTCTGTGCAATCACCAATTGTCAATTTAAATTCTGCTATCGGACTGGATGTATCTAACAATAGAATCGGGCTTGAAAACCGGACGGGAGTATATGCGGATTATTCTTACAAGTTGAAACTGAATGATAAAGGATTAAGCCTTCGAATGGGCCTTAAGGGCGGAATTTCTATTTATAATAATGAT
Source organism: Paludibacteraceae bacterium (assembly GCA_031555675.1). GTDB lineage: Bacteria > Bacteroidota > Bacteroidia > Bacteroidales > Paludibacteraceae > JAISJU01. The sequence continues at coordinate 2,371 of JAVBUB010000187.1, forward strand.
TTAACCGATTATCGTTTGGTTGATCCGAACGATCCAGCCTATGAAAATAATATTGGTAATAATATCCAGCCAAATTTTGGTGTTGGCTTATTTTTATGGGACGAGAAATTTTTTGTTGGATTCTCCGCCCCTAAGATATTGAATCAAAAATTAAAAAATAATCTAGATTACAAATTATTACCTTCTTCCCGGGTTTATTATCTGACTGGAGGGTATGTGTTTTCATTATCTGAGAAATGGAAATTCAAACCTTGCGTTTTCTTCCAAATGGAGAAAAACTCTCCTTTTCAAGCAGATATATCGGCTAACTTTTTATATAATGATTTTTTGTGGTTGGGAGCTATGTACCGTTTTGGAGATGCTTTTGGTGCCATTTTGCAAGTTGTTATCAAAAAAGATTTCCGGATTGGTTATGCGTATGATTTAACCGTTTCGAATATGTCGTCCCATCAGGATGGGGTACACGAGATTTTGTTGACTGTAGAATTTAATACCATGAAAGTTCACTATCAGTCGCCAAGACATTTTTAATGCCTGAATAAATGAGTTCGTTAATACTACAATCATATTTAAAGACTGAAAAAAAAGCAATAAAACGCATTGCTTTAAAATTACTCAGCTGTTTTTCAGTCTTGTTATTCTTTTCTTTTGGGGTTAATGCCCAAAATCCAATAATATCTGATACGGTTCCTTTTATAGTGGAACGCTTGGATAAGATAAACTCCCAACGGAGTGACATGGCTGGTGTTTTGATTGATGATGTTTTATACTTTTCGAGTCTCCGGAATGCTTCCCAAAACAAGAAAGATAAAAAACAGGGCAGCATTTTTTACGAGCTCTATAAAGTTAATGTAGATGAAAATGGTAATCCCATAGGAGATATCAGTAAAAATGGTTTAAAAGGAATTTTTGGACATGATGTGATCAATTCTTATTGTCAGAAAACCGGAGAAATATTTGTATCAAGATCTAATATGGATGATCCCGAAGTAAAGCGTACGGTTTTCAAGAAAAAAGAAATCAGGATTCGTATTGTCATACTGAAAAAACTAGGAGATAATATAGTTGTAGTCAAAGAATTTCCATATAATAACAGTTTATATAATGTAGCTCATCCGGCTATTTCTTCATCAGGAGATACTTTGTATTTTTCGAGTGATAAGAATGGAAAAAATATGGATCTGTATTATTCTGTCAGAAAGGATGGTGCATGGGGTGTTCCGGTTAGATTAGACGATAATATTAATAATCATGGAAATGAATTATTTCCCTATGTAGATAAATATGGAACCTTATATTTTACAAGTGATGGGCATAAGGGTGGAAAAGGTGGACTTGATATTTGGTTTGCCACGCGCAATGCCAGCAATGGTTTTAACTCTCCTGTTTTATTTAAAAACGGATTGAATAGTACTGCAGATGATTTTAGTTTCTTTATGAAAGAAGATGCAGATTTTGGCTATTTCAGTTCCAATAGAGGTGGAAATAATGAAAATGACTGTATTTATAAAGTAAAAATACCTTATATAAAAGGACGCGTTATTGATTATTATAGCCGTATGTCTATACAAGATGCATTGGTTGATGTGGAAGGTATAACTTTCAAAACCACCCAAGACGGTACCTTTGTATTTATGATTTCCGAAGGGAATGATTATAAACTAACGGCAACAAAAGAATTGTATGACACAACAATGGTAAAAGTATCTTCTCCAAGTGAAGTGTTGATAGAACTAAAAGGAAGATATTTTTTACATTTGACTGTAATTGACGAAAAAACAGGAAAGGCTGTCAATGTAGATTTACAATATAATGATGACCGTTTAAAGATAGAACAAACGGGAGCCGGATTTTATGAATGTGAACTAGGTTATAACAAAAGCTATGATTTAACAGCCCGGCACACAAAGTATTTTATTGCCAATAAAACAATCAGTACACAAGGTAAGCCTTATGGTATTATTAATGATACTATTTTTATGTCGAATACCTTATCTTTGAATATTTTATACGACTATAATAGTGCGGTTATAAGGCCTGATGCAGCTGCAGAATTGGATGGATTGGTAAAATACCTGGAAGGTAGTCCCGATCTGAAGATAGAACTCGGAGCGCATACAGATACCCGGGGAACCGATGAATATAATCTGAACTTGTCCGAAAGGCGTGCTAAATCTGCTATTGAATATATTATATCCAAAGGTATTTCGGAGGACAGGGTTTCTTCTAAAGGTTATGGAAAATCCATGCCGGTTATCCATTGTGAAGGAAGTACCTGTACGGAGGAGATACACCAGAAGAACCGGCGAACCGAAATCCGCATTATAACGGATGAAGATGGCGAATAAATATAACAGGGATTCATGAAAATGAGTCCCTGTTTTTTCAGAATAAAAATGATAATCCTTTCTTTTTACCACTTTATCTTTCATTTTTTCCACTTCAGCTCTTTTTTGAACAATATCTATTATGATATGTTTTATTTTTACTGCATCAAATAAATGATATAAAGTAATGAGAAAATTTTTGTTAAGTCTAGTCATTAGTATAATAACTGTGTCTTTGTATGCACAGGATACTTATAATTTTACCTTGGAAGATTGCTTGAATTATGCCTTTCAGAATAATTACAATCGCCAATCGATGAAACTATCAGAACAAGTACAACAAAATACGTATGATCAATCAAAAATGGAGCGCATTCCCAATGTTAATGCTTCGCTGAGTGAAGGGTGGAGTAGTAGCAAAAACAATTCTTCGTCGTGGGACGGTAATTATAGTATTAATGCCAAAATGCCATTATACCAGGGAGGAATGATCAATAAAACGGTTGAACAAAATAAACTTTATGTAGAACAATCCACGTACCAGACCTCTCAGTATGATAATGAACTTACGATTCAAATATTACAGTCATTTCTGTCTGTACTCGGCAATCAGGAATTATTGAAATACCAACAGACTGTTGTAGAGGCCAGTTCGGAACAAGCCAAGCAAGGCGAGGAGCAATTTCGTGTCGGAAGTATTTTGGAAAGTGATTATCTGTTGCTCGAGGCTCAATATGCCAACGATTTAAACAATATCACTGATACCCAAATAGCCAGGGACAATAGTTTATTGACACTTAAAAAACTACTTTCGATGCCTCCTTCCTATTATTTATGTATTATATATCCGGATACTGCCGCTATTGAAGGCATGGGTATTCTTCCGCCTATGGATAATGTTATTAATCAGGCTTTAAATACTTTGCCGGATATAAAAATCAGCCAATATAATGTTGACATAGCCAATATGAGTATTAAATTAGCTAAATCGAGTTTTTGGCCTACTTTGAGTCTCTCTGGCGGTGTGGGAACGGGACATGTTAATGATTATTCCAGCTTTGGTACGCAGTTATCTAATGGATTGAACGAGCAGGTAGGAGTTTCGTTGAGTATTCCGCTTTACAACAATAATAGAACAAAAACGAAAGTGGAGCAAAGTCGCATTGCTATGAAACAGGCGGAACTGGATAAAAAGCAAACGGAATTGGATGTTATGCAAAATGTAGCCATTGAATATCAGGATGTTGTTTCTTCTTATAACAAATACAACACAACTAATATTCGCCAGAATGCTTATTTTAAAACATTTGAAGCTTACAGGGCACAGTTTAACGCCGGAGCTATTACAGCGGTAGATTTGTTGCAACAGCAAAATAACTATATAAGTGCCTTGAATGATTACATCCAAAGTAAATATAGTTTTATATTGAAACGAAAGATATTGGATGTATATATGGGCGTGCCTGTTACAATATAATTTAGATATATTTCCCACAAAGACACAAAGTTAAAAAAAAATTTCATAGTGAATAAAAGGTTAGGTAGAATAGTGTTTTTGTGGGAAATTAAAATAAAAATTTAAAATATACAATATAGTAATGAAAAGTAAGAAATTCTTAATTGAAGGTATAGGTATTATTGCAGCTTTGATCATCGTTTTTTCATGCAAAAGTTGTGGTAAAAAAGAAACGGTATTTAATACAACTACTGTTCAGAAAGAAACGGTACAAGCAACTGTAACTGCTACCGGATATGTACAGCCGGTTGATAAAGTTGATGTGGGTACACAGGTTTCGGGAGTGATAGAGAAAATTTATGTGGATTTTAATTCGCAGGTAAAAAAAGGAGAGCTATTGGCTGAGCTGGATAAATCTACATTAACAGAAAAAGTAACACAAGGCAGGGCCAGTTTGTTGAGTGCTCAGAGTGATTTGACTTATGCGCAACAAAACTACGACCGTACAAAACAGCTGTATGATGTAAAAGCAGCCACACAAGCTGCTTTTGAACAGGTAACCAATGCGTTGGCGCAATCGAAAACAAATTTAGCCAATGCCAAAGCTAACTTGCACCAGGCAGAAGTGAACTTGGGTTATGCTGAGATTTACTCGCCTATTGATGGTGTGGTGCTTAATCGTGCGGTGGATCAGGGGCAAACGGTGGCGGCTTCGTTTTCGACCCCAACATTGTTTACTATAGCCCGGGATTTGAAAAAGATGCAAGTAGAAGCAGATGTAGACGAAGCGGATATAGGCCAGGTAAGGTTGGGACAAAAAGTAACTTTTACCGTAGATTCTTATACTGATGATGTTTTTGAAGGAACAGTGAGTCAGATACGTTTGCAGCCCACTGTTACTAATAATGTAGTAACTTATACGGTAATTATCGAAGCGCCTAATCCGGAAGAAAAATTATTCCCCGGAATGACTGCCAGTGTTACCATAATAACCAGAAGCGAAGAAGGATTGGCTGTTTTAACAGAAGCATTGAATTTTACTCCGACAAAGGAAATGTTGAAAAAAGAGCCAAACAAAGACCTTCAGGATTTTTTTCAAAAAGATGCAAAAGGAGTATGGCTGAAAACAGCCAACGGCTTGGAGCATTGCAGCATCAAAACCGGATTAAGTGATGGTATTCATGTGATAGTAGAAAGCGGATTAAAAGAAGGCGATACAGTTATTCTTTCTGTTTCTCAGGAAAAGAAGGCAAAAGGAGAAGTTGCCAGTAATCCGTTGATGCCGAAAAGGCCGGGTGGACAAAGAAATAGATAAAAATTGTTTATAAAGTTATAATGTTTGTAAAGCTTATAAGGTAGGAATTAGGTCGTATTTTATTCTTATAATTTTATAAACCTTATAAGCTTTACAACCTTAAGAACCATAAGATGGCTAAAATAATCGAAATAAATGAATTGCGCCGCATGTTCCAAGTTGGAAGCGAAGAAGTACATGCACTTAAAGGTATTATTTTTTCGATAGAAGAAGGCGAGTTTGTGAGTATCATGGGATCCAGTGGTAGTGGTAAATCTACCTTATTGAATATTTTAGGATGTTTGGATCGTCCAACATCAGGAGAGTATCGTATAGATGGAATTTCGATAAGCGATCGCACAAAAGATGAACTTTCGACTTTGCGCAACAGGAAAATAGGATTTGTTTTTCAGTCGTATAACCTACTGGCACGTACATCGGCATTGGAGAACGTAGAATTACCGTTGCTTTATAATAACACGGTTTCGACTAAAGAAAGACGCGAACGTTCTTTGTTGGCATTGGAGCAAGTGGGTTTGAAAGACCGTATGCATCATATGCCCAATCAACTTTCGGGTGGGCAGCAACAACGTGTGGCTATTGCCCGGGCATTGGTAAATGATCCGGTTATTTTGTTGGCTGACGAAGCTACCGGAAACCTGGATACAAGAACTTCGTATGAAATTATGAGCCTTTTTCAGAAGTTGAACGAACAAGGAAAAACAATTGCTTTTGTAACGCATGAATCGGATATTGCTGTTTTTACGAAACGTACGATTCAATTGCGTGATGGACATATTATCAAAGATGCCGCAGTACAACAAAAATCGGCTGCGGAAGCTTTGAAGGCTTTGCCTGTGGATACGGATTATTGATTACTTACCACTAAGACACCAAGTCCACTAATATTCTTTGTGAATTTAGTGCCTTAGTGGTTAATAAAAGAAATTATGAACATATTGAATCTTCTAAAAATAGCATACAAAGCTCTCATCCGAAATAAAACAAGAGCATTGCTAACCATGTTGGGTATCATTATTGGTATTGCGTCTGTAATTGCTATGGTAAGTTTAGGCCAAAGTTCATCCAGAAGCATTAACGATCAAATTTCGAGTATGGGTACCAATCTGATTATGGTTATGCGTGCCAATCAGCGGCAAGGTGGTGTAAGTATGGGATCTGGTAATGTGCAGACCTTAACCGAAAAAGATGTGGATGCCATTTTGCAAAAGGCTAAAGATATCAGCATGGCTTCCCCCATGGTTAGTGCCGGCGGACAGCTGGTAAATGGTTCTAATAACTGGCAGGGAAGTATGCAAGGAGGGAATACGGATTTCCTTGCTATCCGTAAATATGAAATTGCTTCGGGAACTAATTTTACCGAGCAGGATGTGAGAAGTGCTGCAAAGGTTTGTATTGTTGGGCAAACAGTGATAGATAACCTTTTTCCCAATGGTGAAAATCCGGTGGGACAAACAATTCGCTTCGGAAAAATTCCTTTTAAAATTATCGGAACATTGGTAAGTAAAGGACAAAACCAAATGGGACAGGATCAGGACGATATTATCATGGCGCCTTATACTACTGTTCAGAAACGTATATTGGCCATTGATTATATCCATATGATAATGGCTTCTGCCGTATCTGAAAATGTAGCTACTGCGGCAACAGACGAAGTTGAAACTATTTTGCGCGAACAACATAAAATCGGACAGGGCCAAGAGGATGACTTTCAGGTTCGTACTCAACAGGAAATATTGCAAATGATGGATTCCATCAGTGGTTTCTTAACGGTTTTACTGGCAGCCATTGCTTCTATTTCGCTTGTAGTAGGTGGTATTGGCATTATGAATATTATGTATGTAACGGTTACCGAAAGAACCAAAGAAATTGGTTTACGTATGTCTATTGGTGCGCATAACAAGGATATTTTGTTACAATTTTTATGTGAAAGTACCATTTTGAGTCTTATTGGCGGAATTATTGGTATTTTATTAGGTTTAGCGTTATCTTATATTGCTTCGGCGGCTTTGGGCTGGCCTTATATGGTAAGCACTGTGGCGGTAGGCGTTTCGTTTATCGTTTGTGCGGCCACGGGTATTTTCTTCGGTTGGTATCCGGCCAAAAAAGCGGCTTCGCTTGATCCGATCAATGCATTAAGGTATGAATAATATTAAGTAAACGAGTAGACAAAATAAACAAGAAAAAAATGTAATAATAGTAACTCGTTTACTCGTCAACTGGCTTACTTGTCTACTTAAGTTACGATAGTATAATTTAAATATTTAAATGAAAAGAACACAGCTCAACTATAAAACAGCGTTATCATTTTCGGTAGGTATTAGCCTATTGATGAACCTGCTTTTTTTTATCATGTTTTTTTATGGCAGAGATGCCGTATTGCCACCGGATGGGGAACATCCGCCCAAAACATTTGAAATAAGCGCTATGATGACTCATCTATTATTTAATTTTTTGATAGCGTTTTTTTTGTATGTTATTAACTTCCGGTTGTTGAAATTAAATCATTATCAATATAAATTTCCTAAATGGCTATATATTGCCATTATCACTTTTGTTTGTGCCGGAATTTTAAGCTATTGTTTTTCATTAATCCAGATACACATTCAAGATATTAAACCACATCCGGAAAGATTTATCAGAGGGGGAATGTTTCGTGATTATTTTATTGCTGT
>JAVBUB010000097.1:0-19439 GCA_031555675.1 Paludibacteraceae bacterium
AAACAGTAAAAAAAACAATGAAGACAACAAAGAGTTATAAAAAAGAAAAAGAATAGCCCAATAAGACAGCAATTTTTGTAGCCACCACAAACACATCAAATTAATTAAAAAGAAACAAATAAAAGCGATAAAAAGAGTATATATACCTTGGTGCCTTAAATTACGGGTAACATTTATTTCTTCCGCATATAATAATGGAACAAATGCAACAAGTAATATTAAATTCGGCAAGGGAGTAATCCAGGGAACAGAAATAAAAACAGCACTTAAAGCTGACAATAAGTATGGTAAAAATTTCTTCATTCTTACTATTCTAATCTAAATAATGCACAAAATTACAAATTAAAAAATCAAGTACAAAAATAAATAACATACCATTATAACTTACGCGAATCAAGAGTTGAAAAATGATATTTTATGAAAATAGGCATAACCTAATTTTGACCTGATTTTTTGACTAAACAACCTAAGTAATAGAGAAATTTCACTTAAAAATAACCTGATTAGCTGATTTTTCCCTTAATGAATTAGGTAAATCAGGTTGAGTTTTGTCATATTTTTAGTTACTTAGGTTGTTTAGTGAAAAAATCAGGTCTCAACCCTTGATTCGCATAACTTATAGGGTAATAGACATTTAGCAATTTAAGTAATGTTAAATCCCCCAAAAAAAAAAAATATGAGTAGCAATTTTGTTTTTTTAACTAAATTTGCACAATTTTGGTAATTATGTGAATAAACTAAATTTTATTATATTAAGAAAAATTTTATGTTACGAGGGGCAATGACACTTATTGCTAACTTCCTACTTGTGTCCTCTGTTTTTGCCGCTTCAAACGGAACGAACGGAACAGCAACAGCTACCGTCAGTAAGTCGGCTGCAACAATAGGAGAACAAATTACATTGACCGTAAATGTTAGTGGCATAACTGCTAAATCGGGTGCCGGAAGCGATGGTAAATGTAACTACAGTATTACTATCCCGGCTGGTTTAACTCCGGACGGAGGGACAGCCAAAACCAATGACCTCTCTGGTACCAGCGGTAATGGAGATAAGTCTCATGGATCTTACACAACTTCTACTGTTGGTTGTTATACTTTCGAATTATCTGTAAGTACCGGATCCAAAAATGGAGATAATCCTACTGTTTGCTTTTATCCCAAAGCACCTATTGCAACAGATGCGACCGATCTTACACCGATAAGTTTTACAGCTAACTGGAACACGGAAAGTAGCGCTTCGAGCTATGTGGTTACTTTAACAAAAGAAGGAGAAGGCGTTGTGACCGAATATGAAGTAAACGGCACATCTTATGCTTTTTCCGGTTTAAGCGGAAGCACGCAGTATTATTATACTGTTAAATCGAAAACAAATGGTATGCTCTCACTATCCTCCTCCAACAGTATTCCTGTATTGACTCCGGTAGCTCCTGTTATTTCAACAGATGGAGCAATTACTCCATACAGCAGCTTCATTAATGAAACAGCTTCACAGTATATTACAGTTAATGGGCTTCATTTAATGAGCGACATATCTTTATCTATATTGGAAAATGATTCCCCTTTCTCCATTGACAAAGCAACTATTACACAAGACGACATCGACAATAGTGAAAATGTTATACAAGTATCTTTTTCTTCAACAATTGCCGGCAATTATAACGCGACATTAAAAATAAGCACTCTTTACGCCCAAGATATATTGATTCCTTTGAGTGGTATATGTTCTGTTCCAACTCCTGTGGCTACAGAAGCTACAAATCCAAAATCTTCCGGTTTTACAGCCAACTGGGAAGAAATTGAAGGAGCTACTTATTATCTGCTTACTGTAAAAGATTTCGCCGATATGGTTGTAGACGGATATAATGAACTGAATGTAGGCAATGTTACCTTTTTTAATGTACGTAATTTACAGGCCGAAAATGATTACAGTTACACTGTAAAAGCTGGAAACAATAATATCGCTTCTTCAAGTTCCAATATAATAAACACCTCAACTATCGCAGGGCCTGTAATTACTTACACACAGTTCACACCCATTTCGATCCTGATCAATACTTCTGCCAGCAAAACCATACGTATAGCAGGAAGTCGCTTGGAAGATATTATCAATATTGACATATCCGGTAGTGAATATTTCTCTATAGATAAAGATGAACTCGGTATAGAAGGAGGATCTGTTAAAGTTACTTACAGTCCGACTGTAACAGGAGTTCATACTGCTCAATTAATTTTAAACTCCGAAGGTATAGATGAAATTACCATTAACCTGCAAGGAAATAGTTTACCTGTAGCAACAACTGCTTTACCTGCAACTAATGCAGGTCTAAATACTTTTACTGCCAATTGGGAGGTATACGACGAAAACATTGAATATGTATTAACTATAAAATTAGGCAATAACACTGTTTTTGAAAATACTTTTGCAGGAACCATCAATAGCCATCAGGTTCCAGGATTAACTTCTGGTTCTGTTTATACTTATACAGTAGCAGCAAAAACCGAAGGGTTATTATCAGAAGTATCTAATGAAATCACTGCTATTACACATTCTGTTCCACAACCATCTACAACTGCTGCCAATGCTACTTCGATACGTACAGACTGGACTGAATTGCCAAGTGCAAACAGCTACACCGTATCTTTATTCAAAGATGGTTCTGTTGTACCCGGATTTGATCAGGTTAGTGTTTCTGAAACAGGGTTCTCTTTTACAGGATTAGACAGAAGCACTGCTTACACATACCAAGTAACTGCTTGGTTCGGAACCGAATTTTATGCTTCTAATTTAATAAATGCAAGCACTACCAATGTTAATGGAAACCAAATAAATAATTTAGGTTTTGAACTTTGGGATGACTTAGGGCAAAAAGCAGAAGAACCTACCAGCTGGAATTCTTTTATTCATGCAGGAGGAAGCTTATCTGGTGCAGTAAACGGTACGCAAAAAGTAAAACGCTCTACTGTTGGCCGTCCAGGTACAAACGGGTCATACAGCGCTTTGTTTTGGTCAACAGCTACCATGGGAATCATTGCCAATGGTAACATGACTACAGGGCAAATTCAGGCTAACTCAATGACAGCTTCAGATGCTTCAAACCACAACATAACCAAAAGATCTGATGCCGGCTTTAATCAAAGACTGGGAGGAAAACCCGACTCGTTAACTGTTTGGGTTAAATATGTCCCCAAAAATGCAACTCCAACAAAAGGATCCAATACAGCCAGAATATCTGCTACTATACACGATGATTACGATTATCGTGATCCTGCTGATGCTGCCGCCAGCAATCATGTTGTAGCAACGGCCATCCAAAACTACTCTGCTGCAAATGGTAATGGTTGGCAACGACTTTCTGTTCCATTTGAATATACAGGGCCAGCTACTTTACCTGATTACATCCTGGTTAGCTTTACTACCAATCAAAAGCCGGGAGAAGGAACTGCAGGAGACTCTGTGTATGTAGATGACATGTTGATGGTTTATAAACCGATTTTAGCTATCGGAAATATAAACAAAGCTAAATATTTGCATGGAGAAAAACTGACATTGCCCTATACTTTAACAGGATCTATGTCGGTATATAACCTTGATAAGGAAGTAAATAAAGTCATATTGGAAATTTCCGACAAAAACGGAGATTTTACCAATGCCAGAATATTGTCTGAAATAGTTACCGATCAAAGCGGAACGCTTTCGGCTACCCTACCCGATGATTTGGAATATGGAACAGGATACAAGGTTCGTGTAGTAACTACCAACTATCCTATGACCTCGAATCCAGGCGCTGCTTTCGAAATCAGAAGCATGCCTGCCATTCCGGTTGCATTAGATGCTACTAACGAAACTGCGGCTTCTTTTGTAGCCAACTGGGAAGCTGTAGAGGGCGCTACGGGCTATATTCTTGTTACCAATGGGAATGCCTTTGTAATAAGTGACGGAAATACGACTTCTTATACAGTGAAAAATCTGATTCCTGAAACAACATATACCTATACGGTTAAAGCTGTTAAAGACGATTTAATTTCGGGCGCTTCAAACATTATCCAGGTAACAACAACCGACGGTGGTGTTATCAATTATGAAGGAGACGCTGTTTTTGCCACAGATGTAAATGTAAGCGATGATCATACTTTCATCATCAGTGGCATGGGATTAATCAATAAAGTAACCCCTATTTTACCTGCCGGTAGTGCTTTCAGCGTTAAAGCAGGTGCAGACGAACTCACAACAGATGGCGGAGAACTGATTATATCCTACAAACCTACCACATTGGGAGAACACTCTGCTACTTTAACGCTGAGATCTACGTTTGCCGATGATGTAAGGGTTACATTAACAGGAACAAGCATATTGGCTCCTCCAACCATGACAACCGCAAAAAATGTAGGTCCTACGGCATTTACAGCCCAATGGGATGCACCATACCTGGTTGATGCTTATTTATTAACCATAACAGACAGCGAAGGTAATATTGTAGGTAACTATGATGATTTGAACGTGGGTACTGTAACATCTCTTGATATCACAGATTTAACTCCTGAAACAACCTATACTTATTCTGCTAAAACAGTTTATAACGGTGAAACTTCAAGGGTATCAAACGCTATAGAAGCAACTACCATCGCAGTTCCTGAACTCACATGCCCGGATGCTGAAAACCCTGTTGTGTTTGACGTTGTATTTGGTAATACAGATCAGACAACTATTACCTATAGCATATTAAATCCTGCCGGACTTGTTGCCATATCATATGACAATAGCAATGTGAATTTCTCTGTTGTTGAAAGAGAAAATGAGTTTGACATTGTATATGATCCTGCCGGCATAGGTACACACACATTTACCATTACTTTAAGCTCGCCTTATGTAACCGACATCGTGATTAACGTAACAGGAACAAGCCGCCCGGCAGCAGTTATTGCGTTGGATGCCGGCGATATTACTCCGGTTTCATTTACAGCTCAATGGGAAGAATCTACTGAAGCCGATGCTTATTTATTGACAGTTAAAGACAATGAAGGAAATGTGGTAGAAGGATATGACGAACTGGAAGTAAATTCTACTTCTTATAACGTGTCTGCACTTGCCGGAAGCACTACTTACACTTATACTGTAACAGTATTAACAGGTACAACCACTTCGGCTATTTCTAACGAAATTACTGTAACAACATTGGCTACACCGGTAATTAACTGTCCGGATGCTGAAAACACCATTGTATTTGATATTGCTACCGGTAATTCCGATTCCGAAACAATTACATACAGCATTGACAACGCCCTTGGAGACGTTAGCCTGGCTTATGATGATACTGACATAAACTTCTCTATCGTTGAAGGAGAAGATGAATTTGAAATCATATATAATCCTACAGCAATAGGCACCTATGCATTTACTATTACTTTAAGCTCGCCATATGCTCCCAACGTAGTGGTTAATGTTACGGGAATAAGCCGTCCCGATGCGGTTATAGCATTAGACGCAACAGGTGTAACCCCAGCTTCTTTCATCGCCCATTGGGAAGAATCGACAGATGCCGGCGCTTACTTATTGACAGTTAAAGACAATGAAGGAAATATGGTGGAAGGATATGACGAATTGGAAGTAAACACTACTTCCTACAATGTTTCTTCACTTGCAGGCAACACCGCTTACACATATACTGTAAAAGTATTGGCCGGTATAACTACTTCGGTGGCTTCTAATGAAATTTCTGTAACAACATCCGTCACTCCGGTAATTAACTGTCCGGATGCAGAAAACATCATTGCTTTTGATGTTACCGCTGGTGACAACTGGAATACTGAGACTGTTACTTACAGCATTACCAACGCTCTTGGAGACGTAAGTCTGACTTATGATGATACTGATGTGGATTTCACTATCGTTGAAGGAGAAGATGAGTTTGACATCACATATAATCCTACATCTATAGGTACACATACATTTACCATTACCTTAAGCTCGCCATATGCCACTGATATTGTAGTTAATATAACAGGAATAAACCGTCCGGTACCAGTTACTGCTTTAACTGAAATTAATGTTACTCCTTATTCTTTCACAGCACAATGGAGTGAAGCAGCTAATCCCGATGCATATTTATTGACTGTAAAAGACAGCGATGGAAACATTTTGGAAGGATATGACGACCTGGAAGTTTACACTACTTCTTATGACATGACTTCGCTTGCCAGCAATGCAGATTACAGTTATACTGTAAAAGTTTTGGTAGGTACAACAACTTCGGTTGTTTCAAATGAAGTTGTGGCAACAACGGCAATTATTCCGGTAATTTACTGTCCAAAAGCAGAAAATGCCATTGCATTTGAGATTATATTTGGCAATTCTGATTTAGAAAGAGTTATCTATTCCATTGATAATGCTTTGGGAAATATTGGTCTGACATATGATGATGCTGACGTAAATTTCTCTGTTGTTGAAAGAGAAAATGAATTTGACATCGTATATGATCCGGCTAACATCGGAGCGCATACATTTACCGTAACCTTAAGTTCACCTTATGCTACCAATGTAGTGGTTAACGTAACCGGAACAAGCCGTCCGGAAGAAATTATGGCGTTGGATGCAACTGAAATCAGTGCATTCTCGTTTGTTGCCAACTGGACTGCCTCTGCAGATGCAGATGCTTATTTGTTGACAGTAAAAGACAATGAAGGAAATATAGTAGACGGTTACAATGGATTAAATGTTGGTAATGTTACAACATATGAAATTACAGGCTTGACGGAACAAACAAATTATTCATATGTCGTAACGGTTGTTTCGAATAACATTTCGTCTGATCCTTCCAATGAGAAATACCTGACTACTTTGGAAAATCAAGACGTTGGTTTTGACGGCGTAACATCTCCAAGTGTTGCAGTATATCCTAACCCTGTATCAGAAAGACTTTATATTGAAAACATAGTTGCAGAAAAAGCTACTATCTATTCTTACAACGGAAGCAAAATAGCTATGGTTCAACTGACAAGTAATTCAATTAATGTTTCTCGTTTACCGGAAGGACTATATGTAATTGTACTGGAAACAAAAAATAAAGAAGTGTATAAAACTTCATTCATTAAAAAATAAGAACCAACCAGTCCAAATAAAAAACCTGCCTAAAAGATTATTAGGCAGGTTTTTTTATAGTTATGCGACAAAAGAGGAATCAATCTTCTCTGTCAAATTTTACATATCTCGGTTCTTTGGGTACATAAGTATCGTCGTCCCAAAGGGAACTGGTAATCATTAAATCGGCACTATACCTGTTGCAGGCAATAGGCACATTATGTACCCTGCATTGGCGGAGCAACATTTGAATATCGGCTTCGTGTGGTTGCGGATTAAGGTCATCTATCAGAAATATAGCCAAGTCTACCTGTTTACGCACAACCAAAGCGGCTATTTCTGCATCTCCACCATAAGGACCGGAATTCATTCGTGTAATATCGGCCTCAACACCTTTCTCCTTAAAGGCCTGTTCTATTAGTCCACCGGTTGTCCCCGTACAAATCAGATTATGTTTAGACAACATGGTTGCATTGAACACCGCCCACTCTACCATGTCTGCTTTCCGGCGGTCGTGTGCTACTAAAGCTATGGTTAATTTTCTATTCATATGTTACAGTTTAAATTTATATTTAAGATATAAAGAAAGATATTTGCTTCGCGATATTATGGCTTCATTAATAGATATTCAAGAGAAATAATATCACGACTGTAAGGAGTTTATATCAAAATATCGCACAGCAAATATCTTTAATTTCATCATTCCACCTCAGCAAAAAGCTGAATATTTTCGTCAACATAATGCGCTATTTTCTCAATCTGGTCTTCTTCTATCTCAAAGAAAAGTTCTTCCAGATCATCAAAAACTTCGAATTGCTCATACATTGCCATAAATTCTTCTTCGGTAGTATCTTTTTCCAGTTCCTTTTTATTTTCGTCGTATATTTTTTTTGCTTTGTATACAAGTTTAGACAACTCATCGGCGCCAAAAATTCTCAACGATTTAGCAAAAGGATTATCAAAAATATAACCACCATATCCATTTTGTATCAATTGTACAAATCCGCCATTACGAACTTCATCGCAAAAGAAATGCAACGCGAGCAAGCTGTGCTGATAGCCGTTAAGCTCCGACATATTTTGCGCGTTCAAATCGTTATTGATGTGCATTAAATAACTTTGTGCAAATACATTCATGAACTCGTCCATTCCTTGTTCTGCTGCTTTTTTCAAGTCGGAATCTGATATTTTTATGGGCATAATTTTATTTAGGTTTATAAGGTTTGTAACGTTCATAAAGTTATAAAGTTCGGGAACGTCATTGCTTTTGTAGTTTCTTCCACTTTATAAACCTTATAACTTTATTAGGTTTTTATTTATGCATGAATTTTCCCTATTTCCGCAAATATAGAAAAAATGTTTGACGAAAATGGAAAACTCCATTTTATTTGTATCTTTGTAAAATACACATATATTTTCAATGCTTTCGATCCTGATTCCCATATATAATTACAATTGTGTGAAGTTGGTACAGAAACTTCATTCACAAGCTGTAAAAGAAAGTATTACCTTCGAAATTTTGTGTTTCGACGACGGATCGGCTTTATATAAAGAAGAAAACCGGAAAATTAATTCTATTCCGCATTGCAAATACGTTGAACTGGAAACCAACATAGGACGTTCTAAAATAAGAAATTTACTGGCCGAAAACGCCTCTTATGATTACTTGTTGTTTTTGGATTGCGATGTAGAAATTCTTTCAATGGAATATATAAAAACATACCTGGAAAATTTACAGGATTTTAATATCATATCCGGAAAAAGAATTTACACAGCTATGCCTCCTGCCGATACCAAGTATTATTTTCATTGGTACTATGGCACTTACCGCGAAGTAAAATCAGATAATTTCATGTCGAATAATTTTATCATTAAAAAATCCCTTTGGCAAAGAATCAGGTTTAATGAAAATATTGCCAGCTACGGACATGAGGATACGTTATTTCAAATTCAACTGGAACAGGAAGGAATTTTGGTGCATTTTATAGACAATCCGGTAATACATATCGGATTGGATTCTAACGATTTTTTTATAGAGAAAAGCAACGAAAGTATTGAAAATCTCCTCAACATATCCAAAAAAGAAACGTTATCAGATAAAGTCAGGTTACTCAAAACATACCATACCATCCGTAGGTGGAAATTCAATCATATCTTCAGCTTCTTATTTCCACTTATCCGTAAATTTTTCATTAAAAATTTTACCGGGAAACGTCCGAACCTGTTAGCTTTTGACATATATAAGCTAATGTATATTTCACACGTAGATAAAAGTGATAATGATGCAAAAAACAGTTGGTGGAAATCATCAAAATAAACGATTTTTTTGGGCTTTGTTCCCAAGATTTTTTTGTAAATAACAAACCACAATTTTCACATTTAAAGCATTGCTTTCCGTTTTGTTTGCCCCAGTAAATTACTTCCAAACTTACAACCTCAACAGCGTTTTTTCTTCGTTTTCATCATACTAAAAAAGTCTACTGAAACGAATTTCAATAAAATTTTTTATACTTGGCATACAATAACGATTTCAGATATTTTTACCAACTATTTTTTGCATATATACCTAAATTAAAATAAGTACTTAGAGCTTTAGGCTTTGATCATTTCATATATATTACTATACATTTGCTTTAGCTGCTTAATTGCCAATCCTTTATTTATAGAATAAACATACGCCATTCCCAAATACGAATAACGGAACAGTTCAGCAATATCCTGAGAATTAAGATTTTTATTTATTTCTCCCTTTTCTATAGCATGGTCAATTATCTGCTTCCACATTACCATTTCTTCTTTTTCAAAAGCAAGTAACACATTCTTTGCATTTTCTTTCTTCATACTACTTTCCAATGTAAAGAAAAAATATTGAGCTTGTGTTTTACTTCCGCCCTGAATTGTTTCTTCTATTGACTCCATATAATAACTTACTTTCTGAATATAAAAAGTAATAAATTCACGTAAGGTCATATTTTCATAACCTTTGAACTTTTTTCGAAATGACTGAAGATTAGCGATATATCTATCGACCACTTTTTCATAAATTTCTTCTTTACTTTTAAAATGAGAAAAAAGGCTAGAAGCAGCAATACCTGAAGCTGCACCTAACTCGGCAACCGTTGTACCGGCAAAACCATGCTTTGCAAACAATTTCGATGATTCTGTAATAATTTTTTCTTTGGTGTCTTTCATATGTAAAATATTTTAAAATTTAAGTATTTAAATAAGCCAAGTCTGTTTCAACGTTTATTTGTTTACAACAATTTAATAAAAAAAAACAATCAAACAATAAGAGTCTGAGGTTCATGAGGCATTTAGTATTAAATAACTGAGATTATATACAAATGGAACATGCAAATATAGTATTTTACCTACAATGCCTGATAATCATATAAAACAACCGAACAATAAATTTGTTCTTAAGTTATGTTTATATTTTATATTTTGCATTATAAACCTTTCTTACCAAATCGCTCTTTTCACCTCTCTTTCCTTCAAAAAGAGCTCGCCTGACTGTATTACGATTACAGTTGCATAATTTTGCCAATTCGATAATATAACCATGCTTGGGCAATTTTTTTTCTTCTTGTTGTTGGTTTTTTTCCATATTTTTTACGATATTTGTCAGCAAGTCGCATTTGTATAGTAAAATGTAACACTTGTATAGCAAAATACTGAATTACTTTCAAATATATGAGAAATCTCACATTAAAACAAGAAAAATGATGATAAATCTAACAGATGCAAAGCAAAGAATTTTGTATTACATTGACACTATGGGAATTCCACCGGGAAAATTCTACAAACAAACGGGTGTTTCATATGGAATTCTTTCACAAAACTCAAATATGTCGGAAAAAAATCTTGTAAAAATTCTCACAACATACAGGGACATCAGCATAAACTGGTTAATAATGGGCGAAGGCCCCATGCTCAAAACAGATGCCAAAGAAAGAGTAGAGGGAGCTATAATAATTGAAAGGATAGAAGAATTGATTCGTAAGAATAGTGAGAGTTTAATAGCTGAAATCAAAAATTTAAACAAAAAGACAAAACCTCAACCATATCAGGAACCTCCTATACCTTTAAATAATTTAGTAGCCGAAGAAGAGATAGAGGAGATAAAGAAAACAGATAGGCTTGAAAAGAAAGGTAAAAAATAGGCTTTATTATTTCACAAAATCATTAAATGTCTTTTTCCTTAAAAGATAATAAGATAAGATAAGACTTTTAAAATACATTTCCGGATGAATATTGCAAATTGTAGCTTCGAGATTTTGCTGTCTGTGCAATAAATATTCTTTTTTCATTTTTTTAAAATCGGCACGAGCCTTTAATACTGCCCTTGCATCTTTTAGTTTACCGGAAACCATCATTACAAGGGCTGACAAATGATCTAATGCACAACGAAGCGCCAATGTTTTTCTTAACATTGCATCCGGCATATTCTTGTAAAGCATCAACAAATTATTTCTATAATTCAAATACGTCTTATGTGGATTCTCTTTATTTAAAGTACCGCCTCCTAAATGGTAAACGATACTTTGTGGTACACACGAAATACGTTTTCCCCGGGCTTTTAATCGCCAGCATAAATCAATTTCCTCCATGTGGGCAAAGAAATTATCATCAAAGCCACCCGCATCAAAAAACTCATCAGACCTGATAAACAGACAGGCGCCTGTTGCCCAAAATACATCTGTTATATTATCATATTGTCCTTTGTCTTTTTCCATCACTTCAACCATGCGGCCTCTGCAAAATGGATATCCCAGATAATCGATAAAACCACCTGAAGCGCCGGCATGCTCAAACTTTGTTTTATTTCTGTATGATAGAACCTTAGGCTGGCAAGCGGCAACATTTTTGTTTTTATCTAAAAAATCGATAACCGACAATAACCAGTTGGCGGTAACTTCAACATCTGTATTCAACAATACAAAATATTGAGCCGATATTTCTTTTAAGCCTCTATTATAACCACCGGCAAAGCCATAATTTTTATCTAGTTGAATAATTTCAATTTCGGGATATTTTTCCCGGACAAAAACTACAGAATCATCAGTAGAACCATTATCGATAAGACAGATCTCCACACCCGGCAAATCGGAATGCCGGACAACCGAAGGCAAAAAAGTCTGTAAATGCTTTTTTCCGTTATAGTTTAATAGTGCTATGGAAATTTTTGTCATCTGATTATAGAACGTAAGAAGTTCTTTGTCAATTGTTAATTATCAATTGTCGATTCTTTTATGCTTCCACCTTTTGTGAGTCCAAAGCCAATAAGCAGGTTCACGAAGAATAGTTTTTTCAAGCAAATGCATAAATTTTTCGGTTACCTCAAATTCTGGTGTATTTTTCACATCATTGCTCAACAAAACCAATTCCGCCTCATAATGTCCACGTTTTTTCTTTTTCATGTCGACATAAAAAACATGATACCCGGTTTGGCGGGCAATGCGTTCTCCACCAATCAACACTGGTGTATCCTGATTTAAAAATGTAGTCCAGTAATGTATATTTTTAGGCGAAGGAGTTTGATCGGATATTAGCCCGAAGCTTAATTGTTTTCCTTCTTTCCTATGTTTTATTATTTCACGGAAGAGGTCGTTTTTCTCAATACAACAAGTATCGAACCGCGATCGAAGTTTAATGTAAAACCGGTCAATGTATTTATTCTTTATCCGGCGATAGACTCCTGCCGCATCTATATTATGGTTGGGAACATACAAATGAGCAGCTACCATAAACTCCCAGTTGCAATAATGCCCTAACATCATGATAAGGTTACCGCCATTGTCTATTATCCTGTTTACTTCATCCATGTTTGTAAAATGCATCCTTCTTCTCATTTCTTTTTCGGAAATGTGGAGCAACTTTATGGCTTCAACAAAAACATCACAAAAATGTCGATAAAATTTGCGTTCTATTTGCCTGATTTCTTTTTCTGTTTTATCCGGAAAACTGTTTTTCAGGTTCGCCTGAACTACTTTTCTGCGATATTTTAACACATAAAAGACAACGAAAAAAGCAATATCCGATAAAATATAAAGGACACGCAAAGGAAGCCATGTTATAGTCCAAACAATGGCATATAATATATAATAAAAAACAGCAAGCATTTACAAAAGATTCTAGTTTTTTAAAATTCAAAATCGGATTAAAAATTTTGAATACTTGGCTTCTTACTCTTCGTCTGTAAAAATACCAATAGATTTACAATAACCGAATTCTCCATCCAGAATATATTGAACAGCTTTTTCGTCAAGCTTTTTCATATCATCTTCTTTGGCACATTTTAGAACAAACTCAAAAACTTCATCCTCATCTACTTCTACTTCTTCGGCCGAATCTTCATCCAAATAGCCTTTTTTCTCATAAAATTCGTATACAACATCCAATACATAATTGATATCATCTTCATCATATTTTCCTTTTACATCTTCCGGAAAATGATTCAATATAAATTTTACAGCTTCTTCTTCATCGTAAAATAATTCGTCGTTTGCGCTCATTTTTTTCTAATTAAGTTGTTATTTATAGCGATAAATAGGTTTATCGTTTTGTGTTTAGGTTATTAACAAATATTAAATGCAAATATAATTACTTTCTGACAACTATTTTGAACTTTATAATATTTCTATTGTTTTCTTTACATAAGTATTCTATTTTTGTCTCATTATTTAGAATGACATGCCAAATAAATTAAGATTAGAGGTATTAGGATTAACGTATAGCCAAAATCAATCCGGAACGTATGCTTTGATATTGGGAGAAGTAGATGGTCTACGTCGTATACCTATCATTATCGGACAAAGTGAGGCACAGGCTATCGCCATTCAGTTGCAAGGATTGGAAGCACCACGCCCTCTTACCCATGATCTTATTCAAACTTTAATGAAATCATATAAAATTACATTGAGGGAAGTTTTTATTTATAAATTCGAAAAGGAAATTTATTATTCGGAACTGATTTGCTGGCGTGAAGGAGAGGAAGAAAAAAAAATAGATGCGAGGACATCAGATGCCATTGCCTTGGCGGTAAGAACCAATTGCTCTATTTATATAGATGAAGATATTTTTAAGGCTTCGAGTATTATTTTCGAACCGAATGATAATGAAACAGAATCCGAAAATATTGATAAAAATCCGATAGAAAGCGCGTCTCTTGACGAATTAACAAAACAACTTGACGAAGCCATTAATTTCGAAAATTATGAGTTGGCATCTAAAATAAGGGATGAAATAAAAAAGCGAAACGAATAAAATACCTGAAGCGTATTTTCATAATGCACAATATTTGAAGTATTGTGCATTTTTTCTTTTTATAATTATTTTATATACAATCAATTACATCACTTATATTCTTTTTCTTTTTATTAATATTTCTCTTTTTTTTGTTGACTTGTATAATTTAAAATTGTACATTTGTGGGCTTCAAATAAATATACAAAAAATATACATTTTTTATAACATTAATTTTTATTAAATCAATACTTATGAAACTGACTAAGTTAGAGCACATTGGAATTGCTGTAAAAGATTTGTCTGCGGCTATTCCTTTCTATGAAAATGTTTTGGGACTTAAATGCTATGCCATTGAAGAAATAAAAGAACAAAAAGTTAAAACGGCTTTTTTCATGGTAGGTGAAACCAAAATCGAATTATTAGAATCAACAGACCCCGAAGGTCCTATCGGAAAATTTATCGAAAAAAAAGGAGAAGGTATACAACATATTGCATTTGCAGTGGAAGGGCTTGCCGAAACGCTTAGTTCTTTGGAAGAACAAGGTATTATGCTTATAGACAAGGCTCCAAGAAAAGGCGCAGAAGGATTAGATATCGCTTTTTTACATCCAAAATCAACATTTGGTGTATTAACAGAACTTTGCGAAAACCCTAATAAATAAAGACTGAAAGAAAATGAGTAAACCTTATTTTTAAGGTTTACTCATTTTTCTTATTTACCTGTTAACTTAAATTAAAACATGGAAAACACAAAAAATTTAGAAAAACTTATTGAGTTACGCAAAAAAGCGAAACTTGGTGGTGGACAAAAACGTATCGACGCACAACATAGCAAAGGAAAATTAACCGCCCGCGAAAGGATTTCCGTTTTATTGGATGAAGGCAGCTTCGAAGAAATAGATATGTTTGTAACCCAACGTGCCAATCCCGGAGAAGAAGTATTTTATGGCGATGGCGTTGTTACCGGACATGGAACTATCGATGGCCGCGTAGTGTATGTATACGCACACGATTTTACCATTTTCGGCGGTTCATTATCCGAAACTTTTGCCGCTAAAATTTGTAAAGTCATGGATATGGCCATGAAAGTTGGTGCACCGGTTATCGGTATCAACGATTCAGGTGGTGCCCGCATTCAGGAAGGAGTTCGCTCATTGGCCGGATATGCCGAAATTTTCCAACGCAACATCATGGCATCCGGTGTTATCCCTCAAATTTCCGTTATCTACGGCCCATGCGCCGGAGGTTCCGTATACTCACCTTCATTAACAGACTTCGTGATGATGTCTGAAGAAAACAGTTACATGTTTATTACCGGCCCTAAAGTAGTAAAATCGGTAACCGGAGAAGATATTTCGGAAAGCGAGCTTGGTGGAGCTTCTATGCATGCCAGCACATCCGGGGTTTCTCATTTCACAGCCCAAACAGAAGAAGAAGGCCTTGCGGCTATCCGCGAATTAGTATCTTTCATTCCTCAAAACAACATGGAAGAAGCTCCTGCTGTTGAATGTAATGATCCTGCAGATCGAGTAGAAGACAGTTTAAACAATATTCTTCCTGACAATCGCAATCAGCCATACGACATGATGGAAGTTATCAAGTCTGTGGTAGACAATGGCGATTTCTTTGAAGTACATGCCGATTACGCCCAAAATATTATCGTAGGATTTGCCCGTTTGGATGGTAAATCAACCGGAATTGTGGCCAACCAACCTATGAAACTGGCTGGAGTATTGGACTGTAATGCTTCACGTAAAGCAGCGCGTTTTGTACGTTTCTGCGACGCTTTCAATATTCCTATCCTTACTTTGGTTGACGTTCCGGGGTTCCTTCCGGGTTCTGTTCAGGAAAAAGAAGGTATTATTATCCATGGTGCAAAACTGATGTTTGCCTATGGAGAAGCTACAGTTCCTAAAGTAACCATAACATTACGTAAATCATATGGTGGCGCTCATGATGTGATGAGCTGCAAACAGTTAAGAGGCGATTTCAACTATGCATGGCCATCTGCAGAAATTGCGGTAATGGGTGCTGGTGGAGCCATTGAAGTATTGGAAGGAAGAAATCTTTCTAAAATCACGGATGAAGAAGAAAAGAAAAAATTTATTGCCCAAAAGACACAAGAATACCAGGACAATTTTGCCAATCCATATCAAGCGGCATCATGTGGTTACATTGATGATGTTATTGAACCACGCAATACAAGGTTCAGGGTTATCAGAGCATTTAAATTACTACAAACTAAGAAATTAACGAATCCATTGCGCAAACACAGCAATATACCTTTATAAAAACAATAAGCAATGATACTACTAAACACAAATTGGTCGGATGCTTTTACAATAATGGGATTAGGATTGCTAATCGTTTTTATTGTGCTGATATTATTGGTTTTCTTGTTGATTGGCTTCGGCAAAATCTTTAATAAAAAAAACAATCAGGAAGAACCAGATAAAGAATTGATAGGTACAATAGCTACAAGTAACAATAATGCATTATCCGACGATAATGAAAAAGCAGCTATAGCTATGGCATTATATCTTTTCTATGCCGATGTGCACGATGAAGAAAGCTATGTCATTACCATTGATGACCAACAGCCATCTGCATGGAACTCTAAAATATATAATTTAAATAATTTAGTTAAATAGTAACGAGTTACAAGTAAACAAGAAACGAGATAAAATATGAAAAATCATCAACTTGTTTACTTGTCTACTAAATAATAAACAAATGAAAAACTTCAAATTTAAAATAAACGGTAATAACTATGATGTTACTGTAGAAGAAATAGAAAAGAATTTAGCTCAGGTTCAGATAAATGGCAAAACCATTGAAGTTGAATTAGATGGCCAGGAAACTACTCCGGTTAAAAGAGCAGCAGTACCTAGAAAAGAAACTGCAGCGCCAAAAACTACGGCAGCGCCATCCCCTACCCCATCAGCTCCAAAAGCAGCAGCAGGAAGCAATGTAGTAAAAGCCCCTATACCTGGCAGCATCTTTAAAATAGAGGTTACACCCGGACAGGCTGTAAAAAGAGGCGATACGTTATTAATTATGGAATCCATGAAAATGGAGAACAGCATTTTAGCTAAAAAAGACGGCATTGTAGGCGCTGTTTATGTACAGCTCGGACAAACCGTATTGCAGGGCGACTCATTAGTTGACCTTGAATAAACTAATAGTAAATGAATCAAGTTAGTTAAAACGCTAAATCAAACCTTTTATTGATTCTAAATTTATAATTCTAAATTATCGCAATGATGATAAAAAAATATTTATTTATATTATTTGTAGCTATTTTCGGCATATTATCGCCGATTACGGCACAAGAAAACGTACCACCTGCAACTATTGCTGTTTCGGAAGAAGTTGCAGAAAGTTCGCTTAAAATAGGCGATAGCCTGGTTAAATTTGTAGAAGAAACAGGTTTCGCCAAACTTGCCGACAACTGGGGATATCTGGTAATGATATTGGTTGGATGCCTCTTGTTATATCTGGCTATCGTAAAAAAATTCGAACCTTTATTGTTACTTCCGATCGCTTTCGGTATGATTTTAACCAATCTTCCAATGGGAGGGCTTTACACGCCTGCATTATTTGATGGCGGACATGTGCATTGGGATTTGTTTGCTAATGGTATTAACGGGAACATGCCGGGATTACTCGATTATTTATATTTGGGTGTGAAATTAGGTATATACCCCTGTTTGATATTTGTTGGTGTTGGTGCCATGACCGATTTCGGTCCCCTGCTTGCCAATCCGAAAAGCTTACTATTGGGAGCTGCCGCTCAATTAGGTATTTTTGCTACTTATTTAGCAGCCGTAGGTTTAGGTTTCATGCCTAGCGAAGCTGCTTCTATTGGTATCATTGGAGGTGCGGATGGTCCTACTGCCATTTATCTGACCTCTAAATTAGCTCCACACTTGCTTGGTCCGATTGCTGTAGCAGCCTATTCATACATGGCATTGGTTCCGGTTATTCAACCGCCTATTATGCGTGCCTTAACTACTAAAAAAGAACGTGAAATAGAAATGAAGCAATTACGTGAAGTTTCCCGTACCGAAAAAGTTATTTTCCCGATAGCGGTAACAATTATAGTATCTATGTTGCTACCATCGGCTGCACCTCTTATTGGCAGTCTTATGTTAGGCAACTTAATGCGCGAAAGTGGTGTGGTAGACCGTTTAAGTAAAACGGTACAAAACGAATTAATGAATATCGTTACTATCTTTTTAGGTATAACCGTAGGCGCAACTGCCACCGCAGACGCGTTTATCAATGTTAAAACAATGATGATCCTCGGCATTGGTATTGTTGCTTTTAGCTTAGGAACTGCGGGAGGCGTACTGCTGGCTAAATTAATGAATGTGTTCAGCAAGGAAAAAGTGAATCCGCTTATCGGTTCTGCCGGAGTATCTGCCGTACCAATGGCTGCCCGTGTATCGCAAGTTGTAGGACAAGAATCAAACCCTGGCAATTTCTTGTTAATGCATGCCATGGGGCCTAATGTAGCCGGAGTAATTGGTTCGGCTGTAGCTGCCGGTATTTTATTGAGTATATTGGGATAAAATATTCATAAATATTTTTTAAAAGCGGTTTTCTAACAAAAGAAAACCGCTTTTATTTTAGTTTTATATATGTAAGAGCAACTTAAAACTCATTGAGACTCCAAGGTATCATTCATTTTAAATCCAACCACCGGGCGCGGTTTTTCTTGTTTACGCTTATTCGCCAACTCGGCAAGAGCGATATAAATATCATCAAAATTATTTTGAGCATCTTCGCTTAAATCATTAACAGCCTTTAAATTTTCTTCTCCCTGCAATTCCAGCATTTTAATTTGCTTCCAAAGGTCTGCAATTTCTTTAGAAACAGAAACATGCTCATATAAACAGGTACGGATAGCAACAAATGCCCGGATAATACCAATATTTACTTCTATGGCGTAAGGACTACCGAGAACACTCGATAATTGGGCTACTCCCTGTTCTGTAAAGGCGAAAGGCAGATAACGGTTCCCGCCTCGTTTTTCTGTTCTTAAATCATTCTGAATTTTTGAGGTGCAAAAATTGCACCTCAAAAATTTCCATTCATTTTCAGTTAGTTCAAA
>JAVBUB010000173.1:0-8845 GCA_031555675.1 Paludibacteraceae bacterium
ATATTGAATTATAATAATGGTCTAAAGAATAAAGTTTTACGTAGTACGTTTTACATTATACGTTTTGGCGTACTATTTCAAAGTCAGCTACGTAAAACTTAGAACGTAAAACGTATAACTTAATAAAGGTCTAAAGAATAACCTTATTTTTAATCTTGAATAAAATTTGTTAACTTTGTATTCATTTGGCTACAAACATTAAAATAAAATTGAAAATGGAACATAATTTCGACGATATCAGGCCTTTTAATGATAAAGAAATGCAAGCTGAGATTCAAATACTAAGTGAAGACGAAAATTTTCTGAGTTTATTGATGAATCTTTTTCCTCAAAGTTCGCATGAAGATATATTGAAATTATTGAACAGCTTCCAGACTGTTAGAGATTTTCAGGTATATCTCATTGATAAAATTGTAAAGCCATTAATGTTGCATACAACGACTGGTGTTGTATGCTCGGGTTTCGAAGAAATCAAAAACAGCTTCAACCGGTTATTTATTTCCAACCATAGGGATATCGTACTGGATGCCGTATATCTGAACTTTTTGCTGCTTCAAGAAGGCAGAGATACCTGCGAAATAGCTATAGGAGATAATCTTTTTATATATCCATGGATAGAAAAAGTTGTGCGTATCAATAAGAGCATTGTTGTAAAAAGGAATATTACGGGACGGGCACAACATGCTGTTCCATGTGAATTATCTGCTTATTTACGGCATGCTATTACAGAAAAGAATAGCTCTGTTTGGATTGCGCAACGTGAAGGACGAGCCAAAGATTCTAATGATATAACTCAGGTGGCTTTATTGAAAATGTTGAATATGAGCGGTAAATCCGGTTGTTTTACAGACAATATGAGGCAATTGAATATAACACCGGTTACCATTTCTTACGAATATGATCCTTGTGATTACCTGAAAGCCAAAGAATTTCAGGAAAAAAGAGATAATCCCGATTACAAGAAAAAACCGGAAACCGATGCGCTGAATATGAAAACAGGTATCGAAGGACAAAAAGGAAGAGTTCAATATGTTATATCCGAACTTCAAGGAATTGAGACCATAAAACAGGGTACTGTTAATGAACAATTGGAAGAACTGGCTCTATTGATAGATAAGCATATCCATAAAAACTATACGATTTATCCGGGTAATATGATAGCTTTCGATTTATTGGAAGGAAAAAACATGTATACCGGAAAATATTCAGAAGAAGAAAAAACCACATTCGAGAAATATTTACAAAGACAGCTGGATAAAATAAAGCTCGAAAATAAAGACGTCCCTTTTCTGCGAAAAAAAATACTGGAAATGTATGCCAATCCGCTAACTAACCACTTGAAAGCAACAAAACTTAATTAATAAGTAGTTAACAATGAAAAAAGTAAACGCCATAATATCGCTGTTAATATATAGTTTGTTGTTTCTATCCTGTTCGTTAGAAAATGATGATAATGAAACCGAAACAATCAGTATGTTTGGAATAGTGGAAAATCCCAACCAACTCGCAAAATATTATTTATTGACAGACGATGGCACCAGACTTTATACCGAAAAAATCGGAGAAAGAACAGGCAGCAGCATCGTGAATCCTAAAGATAGCGCACGGGTTTATGCCGAATACGAAATGCTAAGTCCTTCCTCCGCTAATAACATCAAAATCAAATCTTTGATATCTCCACCCATTAATGAAATAACAGAAGAAAGCAGTTCCAGGTATGATAAATATAATCTGAACATACGATATGCAGGAGGTCCTGATTATCTTAATATTAGCATCTCCCATTATTATACTTCATGGTCTAATGATTATAAACACCAACTTACTCTCATCAAAAAAGAATATAAGGAAGATGAAGCTTATTTTGATTTGGTATATAACAATGGCGGAGATCCAGGCAAAGATTATATTGTATCGCCGTTTTGTTTCGATTTGTCCCCATTAAAAACCATCTACAAAGACAGCCTAAAAATAATTATCAACGCATACGAAAAAGGAGAAAACAATCCACAGTCATATACGTTAAAATATAAATGGAAAAATTAAAGAAACTGTTTAAATTTCTTATTCATCATTTTTCTATTTCATATTCATAGGTAATTAATTGATTTATGATGCATTATTCAAAATGAAACAAATTAACAAAACCGGCCACTTGGCCATTTTTACCGCCAATGTAATCTTCGGATTAAACCTGATTGTATCCAAAACATTGATGCCAGTTTATATTTCGCCCATGGCATTAACATTTTTCAGGATGACAG
Source organism: Paludibacteraceae bacterium (assembly GCA_031555675.1). GTDB lineage: Bacteria > Bacteroidota > Bacteroidia > Bacteroidales > Paludibacteraceae > JAISJU01. The sequence continues at coordinate 2,265 of JAVBUB010000173.1, forward strand.
GCGCTTGCGTTTTGTTTTTTCTCGCATCATTTGTTATCCCCAGTGAAAAAATAGCCAAACGCGATTATCTGATGTTATTTCTGGCATCACTTTTCGGTTTGTTAATCAACCAGATGTCTTTCTTAAAAGGCTTGTCCTACACTTCGCCAATCGACGCTTCGCTTATCCTTACCTCGTTGCCTATTTTGGCCATGCTTATTTCTGCTGCCTATTTAAAAGAACCTATTACACGATTAAAAGTTTTTGGTGTTTTAGTCGGAGCTTCGGGGGCTGTTATCATTATTTATAACAGTCATTCCGTTAGTACATTTGCAGGAGAAAATCATTTTTTAGGCAATCTGCTCTGCTTTGTGAGCTGCCTTTCTTATGCTATGTATCTTGTCTTTTTCAAGGCATTAATGGGCAAATACCATCCTGTTACTATTATGAAATGGATGTTCCTGTACGCGAGCATTCTGGCGATACCTTTCTGTTATAAAGATGTAATCTCTATTGATTATGCCGCATTGCCCGATCATGTTTATTGGAGAATTCTATATGTGGTATGCGGCGCCTCATTTCTAGCCTACCTCCTTATTCCTATCGGGGTACGGGAACTACGCCCAACCACCGTGAGCATGTACAATTACCTGCAACCGTTAATAGCTTCGCTGATTGCCGTAATGATGGGGATTGATACTTTCGGGTTCTGGAAAACACTGGCTGCCGTGCTTATTTTCTTAGGTGTATTTTTGGTAACTCAAAGTAAATCCAGGGCAGATTTGGAAGCCTGATTTTTTGAACCACTTAGCTCCTTAGTGGTAATATGATTAGTCAGAAGAATCCTTTGAAGCGATAACTTTCAGTGTATCCATTATTTTGTTGTATCCGGCTCGCTTTACCGCCGACTTTTTAAATAACGCATTGAAAAGCCCTTTGGTCATCATCTCCCAGTCTTCCTGCATCATATTCAGCAAAAAATCCGAAGGTTGCAGTTCTTCAAAATGATGCGGATGCGCTTTCTTTTTATTCCACGGGCAAACATCCTGGCATATATCACATCCAAACAGGCAATTAGATAAATGCGCCTGAAACTCTTCCGGAATTTCACCTTTTTTCTCTATTGTTAAATAAGAAATACAACGGGAAGCATCAACCCTGTGTTTTGTAAGCGCTTTGGTCGGACAAGCGTCAATACACCGCGAACAGGAACCACAGCGGTCAACCTGTGGCACATCATATTCCAGCTTCATATCCACAACCAACTCACCGATAAAGAAAAAAGAACCCAACTCGCTGTTAAGCAGATTAGTGTTTTTTCCAACCCAGCCAAGCCCTGCCTTTTCCGCCCACCGGCGTTCCAATACCGGAGCAGAGTCACAATAGGCCGTTCCATTTACAATACCTGCATGTTGAGCTATAAACTCTTTTAATTCGTTTAACTTTGATTTGATAATATAATGATAATCTGATCCATAAGCATATTTTGCCAATTGAGGAGCAGATGTATTCTGAAGTTTCTGAGGAAAATAATTAAGTAGTACAACGATAACAGAGCGGGCATTTTCTACCAGCAATTGCGGATTAAGCCTTTTGTCGAAATAGTTTTCCATATAACCCATTTCGCCATGTGCTTTAGACTGGAGCCATTGCTTTAAAAAGTTTTCATCTTCCGATAAAAATCCGGCTTTGGCTATGCCGCAAGCATCAAAACCCAATATTGATGCCTGTTTTTTTATGATGTCCGAAATTTCAGATTTCGTCATAGCTTTATCGTTATAAAGTTTTTAAGGTTTATAAAGTGAAAAAAACGCAATAAAATAAGCTATTATGCAACTTTACAACCTTAATAATTTATCTTTTTTACTGAACAAACACCTTCAACCCATGACGCACTATTTGTATGTCTATAACCTCTCCATCCGTTCCGGCTTCGCCATCGAAATGAAAAGAGCCTGCTTGTTCGCGGATTAGCCTAACCTTATCCGTTTTCATCATGAATATATAATGGCTTTTGTCTATCTTCTTTGTAAAAAGACGCAATGCCAATTCCGGAGCAAATACAAACGGAAAGTTACTTAACACACACACATCCATCATGCCATCCTGCAGGTCGGCATGAGGTGCTATAAAAGCATTATTCCCGTATTGCGACGCATTGGCAAAAGTGATTAAAAATGCTTCTTGCTCTATATCTACTTCATCATTCTTAAGCCTGTATTTCTGAGGTTTATAAAAAAAATATTCTATAATAATTTTTTCAAGATATGTTTTTAATCCTCTTTTTCCGGCCAAAGCGAATTGCTGGCTGATATGGGCATCAAAACCTACGCCGCATGTACAAAAGAAAATATGATGATTGGCTTTACCATAATCTACATCAATAACTTTGGCATGATTCAGGTATTCGATTGCCTTGGAGGTATTGAGCGGAATTTTTAAATGCCGGGCCAATCCATTACCAGACCCCAATGGCACAATACCCATAGCGCTTTTGGTATGTACCAATCCTCTCCCCACTTCATTCACAGTGCCATCGCCACCCACAGCCACGATATAAGGATATCCTTCGCAAGAAAGATATTGAGCTAACTCAGTAGCATGCCCAGCTCTTTCCGTATAAAAAACATGAGGTTCGAATTTACTTTTATCAAGCAAAGAATCAATAAGCGCCGGTATATTTTTTTTACTTTTTACGCCGGAAATCGGATTAACAATGAAAGCTATTTTTGGTTGCATATAAATAAGTCGGATTTATTTCTTTAAAAAAATGATGCAAAATAAAATACACAGAAAAACGTTATAAAACCTATATGTATTACATTTAAAATAACTTTGATTGAAACAATCTTAAAAAAACAGCGAAAGCTTTAATCTTTACTGTTTTCTTTAAATGATTTTCTGTCAAGCATTAAACTACCCTTATGGGTAGTTGACCAGCATGTTTTTTAGTTGTAATTTCGTATTTTTTAGAATTAAAGATTACTATCCTTACTTTATTAATTAAAACAGAAAATCATGAAAAATCAAATCTATTTGTTGATCCTAATAGATTTGATTTTTCTCTAAAATAATAATATCAACTATCACACAACTGATTCGCAAACTAAAAATTTGCACTGACAGAATGCACCATGGTGTTATAAAAGTTTTTATCTAATAAAGATAAAATACCTGAAAAACATCTTCAATAGAATTCCAATTTTTAATCTATTTTTGTACAAAAGTAATAAAAATGATCTTAGTAGAAGCAAAAAATATAGTAAAACAATATGTCGGACATTTGGCGTTGGACCATGTAAATATTGATATTCCCGAAAATAGTATATATGGCTTGCTAGGCCCCAACGGAGCAGGTAAAACAACTTTCATCCGCATTGTCAATTGTATTACAATGCCCGATAGTGGCACCATCTTTTTTAAAGGAAAGCCACTGCAACCCGCCGATATTTCAGCCATCGGCTATTTACCTGAAGAACGCGGTTTATATAAGAAAATGAAAGTAGGCGAACAAGTTTTGTATTTGGCACGCTTAAAAGGATTATCAAAAAATGATGCTTTGAAACGCATTAAATATTGGTTCGAGAAATTTGAAATACAGCCTTGGTGGGATAAAAATGTGGAAGAACTCTCGAAAGGAATGCAACAAAAAGTACAATTTATTGCCACTGTATTGCACGAACCGGAATTACTGATATTTGACGAGCCTTTTAGTGGATTTGATCCATTAAACGCGGATTTATTAAAACAAGAGATACTCGACCTGAGAAAAAAAGGAGCTACCATTATTTTTTCCACCCACAACATGCTTTCGGTAGAAGAAATTTGCGACCATATTTCGCTAATCAATAAGGCCAAGGTTGTGCTTCAGGGCAATGTAAACGGCATCAGAGAACAATATAAGCAGCATGCTTTTACGCTTAAAACAAAAGATAAAAACATTCAGATTCCAGATAATAATTTATTTAATATCACTGAATCGACATCAAATAATGGAATTTCTGAAATCAGAATCAAAAAGTCCAGAACTGATATTTCCAATAACGAATTAATACAATATATACTCCCTTACTGTAATATACTGGGCATCGAAGAAGAACTACCGAGTATGAATGAAGTTTTTATTAAAACAGTAAAAGAAAACAGCTAATATCCGATTTTCATATTTGAACACTAACATAACACCATGAACAAAATACCCATCATTATTCAACGCGAATATGTAACAAGAGTACGGAAGAAATAATTCATCATCATGACCCTCTTGTCTCCGTTCCTTATCGCAGCACTCATTATAGCGCCTATATGGCTGGGAAGCATCAAAGACACAGAAGTAAAACATATTGCTGTTATAGATCAAGCGGAGAAATATGGCAAAGCTTTTGAATCGGGAGATACTTATATTTTTGAAATCGTAGACCAACCCATAAATAATATCCGCGAAAACAAAGATTATTATGCCTTGATTTTAATTTCTGATGACCTCGTCAATAATCCGGATGCCGTTACCATTTATGCCGACAACCAAGTGGGACTCGAATTCAAATCATATATATCCGGCCAGTTAAATTCTTTTGTAGAAAACGAAAAGCTTAACCAATACAATATTTCCGATTTAAAGAAAATTATAGAAGAATCGAAAACCCATATCAATATCAAAACCGTTAAATGGAGCGATGATGGCTCAGAAACCGAAACTTCATCGGAAATAGCCATGATAATAGGCATGTTTTCAGCTTTTCTTATTTATATGTTTTTATTTGTTTACGGTACACAGGTAATGAGGGGAATTGTAGAAGAAAAAACAAGCCGCATTGTCGAAGTCATTATTTCTTCGGTTAAACCATTTGAACTGATGATCGGAAAAATTACCGGTATTGCCCTGGTAGGATTAACCCAATTTGTTATATGGGCTGTTCTGTTGGCCGGCATTCTATTTGTTTTCGGAAATGATATGGGAATAAACACACCAGCGCAAGACATGATGTCCTCGACAGATGTGGCCGAACTTTCAAGCAATCCCACGATATCAGCTTTAATGCATTATAATTTCTGGGAAATAGGTATTTTCTTTGTTTTATTTTTCTTGGGAGGATATCTCCTCTATGCTTCTTTGTTCGCTGCTATTGGCGCGGCAGCTGATAATGAAACCGATACACAGCAATTTATGATTCCCCTTACCATACCAGTTATTTTTGCCTTATATGCTGCCATTTACAGTGCCAATAATCCCGATGGACCATTGGCTTTCTGGACATCTGTCATACCTTTTACCTTACCTATTGTGATGATGGTGCGCATCCCATTGGGAGTACCCCTGTGGCAACTGATCTTATCCGTCGGTATACTCTTTCTGTCTTTTGTTGGCACCACATGGCTTGCCGCCAAAATATACCGCACAGGTATTTTGATGTACGGAAAGAAAATCTCCTACAAAGAAATATGGAAATGGATCAGGTACAAATAAAATTGTATCTTTGTTGTAATAGTCTGTTATAAAATGAAAAAAATACATTTTCCCCTCCCGTTACAACCGGGAGATACCATTGCCATCGTTTCACCTTCGGGTTCCATTAATTCTGAATATATCGACGGCGCTATTGCCCGCTTCAATGACTGGGGATTTAAAACCATTGAAGCCTCTCATGCCCGAAACATATACGGGCGCTACAGTGGAACGGCCGCAGAAAGAATTTCGGATTTACAATGGGCCATCAACGATAAAAATATAAAAGCTATCTTATGTAGTCGTGGCGGATATGGTGCTGTTCAGATTATTGAACATATCGATTTCAGTCCATTACTCCAAGCACCTAAATGGCTTATCGGGTTCAGTGATATCACAGTGTTTCACTCCGCCCTTACCAATATGCTGATTCCCTCTATTCATGGTGTTATGGCCAGGAATTTGACCGAAAACGATACAGAAGATCCTTCCGTTCTATTACTACACAACATGTTGGAAGGAGGCAAACCATCTTACAACATAACGCCACACGCATTAAACAGAACCGGCTCCGCAACAGGGTTATTAACAGGAGGAAACCTTTCGGTATTATATGGTTTGCGGGGAACAAAATATGACATAAATCCGGAAAATAAAATCCTGTTTATAGAAGACCTGGCCGAAAAGCCATACCACATCGACCGCATAATGCAAAACCTGAAGATAGGTGGAATACTCGAAAAACTGTCCGGACTTATAGTAGGGCAATTTAGCGATATGGAAGAAGATCCGATGATGTTTAAAACCGTGTACGAAATCATTGCCGATGCCGTTTCCGGATATGATTATCCCGTATGCTTTAACTTCCCGGCAGGGCACATAGATCGGAATATTCCTTTAATTATGGGTGCGGAAATAAAGTTGGAGGTTACAGAGCAGGAAGTGCTATTATCTTTGGGCTAAAAGATAAAGTTTTACGTAGTACGTAGTACGTTTTACGTTATACGTTTTGGCATACTATTTCAAAGTCAGTTACGTAAAACTTAGAACGTAAAACGTATAACTTAATAAAGGTCTAAAGAATAATAAATTCAACATTTAAGATTCAATATTCAACATTCCGCCTTGAGGATGTTTTAAAGATAATTTTGAATCT
>JAVBUB010000030.1:0-22191 GCA_031555675.1 Paludibacteraceae bacterium
TTGATTAATTCCGGTGCCGAAGCCAACGAAAATGCTTTGAAACTCGCATCGTTTTATAATGGAAAGAAAAAAGTCCTTTCTTTTAAAAAATCTTTCCACGGACGTACTTCCGCCGCGGTAAAAGTGACAGATATTCCTCAATACATTGCTCCTGTTAATGAAGGTTTGGAGGTAGTGTTTGTAGCATTGAACGATATAGACGCCGTTCGCAAGGAATTAGCCACGGGAGAATATTCTTCGGTTATTATCGAAGGTATACAGGGAGTAGGAGGGATTATGATGCCCGACGACCAATTCTTACGCGATTTGCGAGAAGAATGTACCAAGACCGATACTATTCTTATTCTGGATGAAATACAATCCGGATACGGACGTAGCGGTAAATTCTTTGCTCATCAATATGCAGGCATTAAGGCCGATATTATTACCATCGCCAAAGGTATTTGCAACGGATTCCCTATGGCGGGTGTTATCATTAGTCCGATGTTTAAGCCTGTTTATGGACAATTGGGAACCACTTTTGGTGGTAATCATTTAGGTTGTGCCGGAGCCATAGCTGTGTTGGATGTTATTGAAAATGAGAAACTGATAGCGAATGCTTTCAATATTGGCAATTTTCTGATAGAAGAGTTGAAAAAATTCCCTCAGATTAAAGAAGTTCGCGGACGTGGTTTAATGATAGGATTGGAATTTGAACAATCGATAAAAGACATCCGGAATAAATTATTATTCGAAAAGAAAGTCTTTACGGGTGTGGCTGGAACAAACATTATCCGTTTGCTTCCTCCTTTGAGTTTAACAATGGATGAGGCAAAGGATTTCTTGGTAAGATTTAAAGATTGTTTGTAATAAGCACACAGAATACACGGATTAAACGGAATAACACAGTTTTTGTGGTAAGTCGTTTAATCCGTTTTCTATTATCTGGATACAGTACAATATATACAAGTGGTTACGAAATCTCTCAAGTAAGGTATAGAGCTGAATATTTTGGCTGTCTTTCTGGGCTTTAATCCGAATTTTACTTCGTAATTGGGATTGATGAAATAAAATTCCTTTTGTCGTATTTTAAAATCAGCTTGTTGCAGGTATTTTTCAAAACATTCTATAGAAAGTCCTGTCTCTTTGATTTCGATCAATTCATCAATCTTTCCTTTTTCTTCGCCAAACATTCTCATTACAAAGGCATACGCTTTTTTAGGTAATAAATGAAAAAACGGCAAATTCGATAAAACCTTACTTTTGCAAACTTGCTGATGTCCGCCAAACGGATTCTGCCAAGGTGGAAAAGCAAAAAAGACAATAGTATTGTCATGCATGAAATGATGCAAAAATTTCATGAATGACTCTTGGCTGTGAATATGTTCGATAACATCACGAAGAAAAATAATATCATATTTTTCGATATTTTTTTCATCGTAAATATTCTGAACTTTCAAGTGCAGAAGCTCTTTATTAGAATGTTTCGCATAAAATTGTTTACCGAGTTCAATTTTCTTTTCACTGAGATCAACCCCATAACAAACACATTCCCTGTCTAAAAAAGGCTTTAAGTTGCCGGCTTCTCCGCAACCAATTTCCAGCACGCGCATTCCTTTTGAAACAGATATAGTCTGTTCTATGCAAGGAATGACATATTTCTCTGTGGTATAAACCTGCTCTTCGAAATATTGCTTTTTGTCGGTATGCCTTTTTTGCATGTTAGATCTTTATCGTTTCAATAGCCTTTTGTATTCTTTTAATGCTTTCTTCTTTTCCAAGAATAGCTACAATATCAAATACATGAGGGCCTTTTAGTTCTCCAACCAACGACAGGCGTAACGGATTCATTACAGCCCCGATGTTATAACCTTTTTCGTTGATCCAGTTTTTTACGGTTTCTTCCAGTTTTTCTGCTGGAGAAAAATCGGTTATATTGTTGAGAATACCTGTTAATTCGGTTAGCTGAGCCGAAGTATCTTCTTTCCAACGTTTTTGTACGGCTTTTTCGTCATAACTTTCCGGAGCAATGAAAAAGAAAGAAGTTTCATTCCAAAGTTCTTTTACAAAAGATACACGCTCTTTAACCGTGCTTACAATTTGTTCCAGTTTAGCTTCACTGGTAGTAATTCCTTTTTCTTTTAAAATAACGTTGAAAAGTCCAGCCAATTCCTGGTTCGATTTTTCTACCAAATATTGGTGGTTAAACCATTTTCCTTTTTCATAATCAAATTTAGCACCGCTTTTACTTACACGATCCAACGAGAATAGTTGGATGAGTTCTTCCATGGAGAAAATTTCCTGTTCTGTTCCCGGATTCCAGCCCAATAAAGCTAAAAAGTTAATAACGGCTTCGGGGAAATAGCCCGATTCGCGGTATCCGGAAGAAACATCGCCTGTTTTCGGATCGTGCCATTCGAGCGGAAATACCGGAAAACCTAAGCGGTCGCCATCACGTTTGCTTAATTTACCATTACCCTCGGGTTTTAATAATAACGGAAGGTGAGCGAATTGAGGCATGGTATCCAACCACCCGAAAGCCCGGTAAAGCAATACATGTAAGGGTGCGGATGGCAACCATTCTTCTCCGCGGATAACATGGGTAACCTCCATTAAATGATCGTCGACAATATTCGCAAGGTGATAAGTCGGAAGTCCGTCTGCCGATTTCCACAATACTTTATCATCCAATATAGAGGAATTAATAATCACTTCTCCACGGATGAGGTCGTTTACCTTAATTTCTTCATTGGGCATTATTTTCATGCGAACCACATATACTTCGCCATTCGCTATTTTTTGCTTTACTTCTTCTGCTGGCAGGGTAAGCGAGTTTTTCATCGACATGCGGGTAGACGCGTCGTATTGGAAGTTATTGATTTCGGTTCTTTTGGCTTCGAGTTCTTCGGGTTTATCAAAAGCAATGTAGGCTAAATCATTTTTTAATAATTCATCTACATACTGACGGTAAATATCTTTGCGTTCGCTTTGCCTATAAGGGCCGTATTTCCCTCCGAAACTCACTCCTTCGTCGAACTTGATACCCAACCATGAAAGTGATTCGATAATATATTCTTCGGCTCCCGGTACAAAACGGTTGCTATCAGTATCTTCGATACGAAGAATCATGTCACCGCCTTGTTTCCTGGCAAAAAGGTAATTATATAATGCGGTGCGCACTCCACCAATATGCAATGCTCCTGTAGGGCTTGGAGCAAACCGGACTCTTACTTTTCTGTTCATAAATAATATATTCAGTATTACGGTGCAAAAGTAGCAAATTAAAAGAAAAAGAATTTGCAAAATTTGGATTCTTTTTGTTTGTTTCCCACAAAGCCACAAAGTTTACAAAAAATTGATTTTTGAGAGTGGCTTTTCATTAAAAAAGATCTAGATTTTTGTCTGAAAAATGCAACCTTTTTTTGCAATTATTCCTGTATTTCTAAAAAATTATTTAGAACTGTTAATTTTCACGTAATTTAAGTTTATAAACCTTTAAAAAATCCTTTTTATTTTAAATCTTTTAAGTCCGTTTAAGAGTTTGTTAAGAAAATTCTTATATTTTTTTGACGAAATTTGTAATAACAAAATGAAAAACACTATGAAAACACTTAAATCATACCTAAAAGCCTGCATTATTCTTTTCATTATAGCCTTTAATTGTGGTTCTGCTTTTTCTCAAAATGCACAACTGGTTAGTGATAATTCTTTTACAGAGTCCCAAGTACTATATCAAAAAAATATTCCTCCTACTTTTCCTGGTGGTTATGAAGCTTTGTGGTCGTATTTCCAGGATGAACTTCAGGCTGGTAAAGTAGCCGGCAAATATTTTGTAAACGGACAGGTTGTTGTTAATTTTAATATAGAACTAGACGGTAGTATTACCAATGTAAAAGTTCTTCAGGGGATCAACGAAGAACTTGATTCAGAAGCGCTTAGAGTTGCAGAAAGCATGCCCAATTGGAATCCTGCCAAAATGAATGGCAAGGTTGTTGGAGCTAATTATTCTTTACCGATTGTTTTCAGCTGGGAACAGATTGCAGAATATGAAGATTATGGCGATGCTTATAGAAGATAAGAATTGTTTATAAGAAATAAAAAGGGATAAAATGAATTGAATCATCTTATCCCTTTTTCTTTATTTGAACCTTTTCTCTATTTCTTCGTTCCCGATGACGGAAATAATGGGTTTTCCATCGGGAGCATAGTTCGGATTACTTGTAGTAAAAAGTTGGTTGAAAAGATGATTCATTTCATTGCTGGTTAATGATTGTCCAGCTTTTATGGCTGTAGATTTTGCCAGTGAAAGTGCAACCATTTCATGTAAATCTGCTTTGGTATCTAATGATTTATTCTTCTCGGTATCTATCATTTGTTCTATTATGGCCACAGCACTGGTGTTTTCTAGATTGCTTGGCACGGCATTGATTTGAAATGAATTCTTTCCAAAATCGCTAACATCAAAGCCCAAGTAGCATAAATCGTCTTGTATAGACCTGTAGATAGGAACATCGGCCGGATCTATTTCCAATACTTCCGGAAAAAGCAGGGTTTGAGAGCTTCCTTTCTGGTTTTCAATCTTTTCCAGGTTTTCTTCAAAGAGTATGCGCATATGAGCGCGATGTTGATCTATTAGCATAATGCCCGATTCTACGGAAGTTAATATGTATCTTTTACGAAACTGAAAAAGATCTATATTTTTGACTTCATTTTCGTGGTTAATAGAGCTTTGAATGTATTGTTGCTCCGGTTTAACAGATAAATTGGAAGGCATTAACAATTCATCTTTGTCTATTATTTCGCTTGTTTGTTTTTTCTCAAAACCTTCATATAATTTTTCCCAGTCTAAAACAGGGCGGCTGTAGCTGCCGGATGTGGGATGTGTAGATCCTGACGTTTTAAAAGGATTATAATCGGGATTGATATTAACCTTTGGCGGACTTACAGGTTCTTTGCTAGGGACAAAATTATTGATCATTTCCACTTCATCGTCGAAATTGAGCGGCGGAAGCATATTGAATTTCCCCAGGCTTTCTTTGACGGCAGCCATGAGAATAGCCCAAATGGCGCTTTCGTTTTCGAATTTAATTTCGGTTTTAGTCGGATGTACATTCACATCGATATTGGCCGGATTTATTTCGAAATAAATAAAATAGTTGGGCCTGGTTTCGCTGGGAAGCATTTTGTCATATGCTTGTAGAATGGCTTTGTGAAAATAAGGATGATTCATATAGCGGCCATTCACAAAGAAGTAAGATAGTGCTCCTTGTTTACGTGCAGATTCGGGTTTTCCTACAAAACCGTGAATCTTAATCATGTCGTTTTCTTCTTTTACTTCGAGTAATTGGTTATTCAGATTTTTACCGAATATGTTTAATATACGTTGTCTGTAATTTGATATATGAAGATCGTGGATAAGTATATCGTTGTGGTAAAGCTCAAATTCGATTTCGGGATAAACCAATGCGATACGTTGAAAATCAGTAATGATATGTTTTAGTTCAACATTGGTGGCTTTTAGAAATTTGCGTCGAGCCGGAACATTGAAAAATAGATTTTTAATGGCAAAACTTGATCCTATAGGTGTTGAAGTCGCTCCTTGACTCTTAACTTCCGAACCGGCAATGAAAATAGATGTACCGACTTCGTCTTCGTGGCGTCTTGTTTTTAATTCAACATGGGCAATGGCGGCGATAGATGCCAAGGCTTCTCCGCGGAATCCCATGGTGCGCAGCGCAAATAAATCGTCGGCAGTTTTTATTTTAGAGGTGGCATGACGTTCAAAAGCCATCCGGGCATCGGTTTCGCTCATGCCTTTGCCGTCGTCTATAATTTGTATTAAGGTGCTCCCGCCGTCTTTTATAATAACTTGTATTTTGGCAGCTCCGGCATCAATAGCGTTTTCAACTAATTCTTTCACAACGGAAGAAGGACGTTGTATAACTTCTCCTGCTGCTATTTGGTTGGCTATTGAATCGGGTAATAAATGGATAATATCGCTCATTAAAAGAATGGTAAAAGTTTATTTAAAAATGAGTATACAAATTAAAAGGATCAGTAAAATAATAGCCACGATAGCAGGCAGGTATGATTTTTTAGATTCATTTTGTTTGAAATGAGGTAAAAATCTTTCTCTATCACTTCGTGATGATCTTTTTATTTCGAATTTATTTTGTTTTGTATTCCTCATTATATAGTGAAAAAACTAATGAAAATGAAAAAAATAAGGAAGTATAAATCTTCCTTATTTTTTGTTTTTCAGTTTTTATTTTAAAAATAATTTTCGTCAAATTTTACGGTTACGTCGTTTACATATTGACGTATGTTTTGTTCGTCTTCTTTTTTACAAATCATAAGAACATTATCCGATTCGGCGATAATATATCCATCCAATCCCTGAATAACAGCCAGTTTTTCTTTGGACATGGCTACGATATTATTTTTACTTTCGTAATAAAGTGCATCGCATTTGAGGGTTACATTTTGTTCTTTATCTTTTTCCGAAAGATCGTATAAAGAACCCCAGGTTCCGAGGTCGGACCAACCGAAATCAGAACAAAGCACGTGTACATTCGGGGCTTTTTCCATAATGCCGTAGTCGATAGAAACGTTGTGGCAAGAAGGATATATGTCATTAATAAATTCTTGTTCTTTGTCTGTACCGTAAACATCTTTGCCTTCTTTAAACTTACTCGACACATCGGGCAACAAAGTATCAAATGCTTTTTCGATTGACTGTAGGTTCCACAAAAAGATACCGGAGTTCCAATAGAATTCGCCACTTTCGAAGAAAACTTTGGCCAATTCTATGTTTGGTTTTTCTGTAAATGTTTTTACTTTTCTTAAATTACCTTCTCCTTCGGCTATTTGTATGTAGCCATAACCAGTTTCGGGACGGGATGGTTTTATTCCTAGGGTAAGCAAGGCGTCTTTTTCGGCAATAAAATCCAATCCGGTTTTAATGGTATCCAAGAAATCATCTTCTTTCATTATCAGGTGATCCGAAGGCGCTACAATGATATTGGCCTTATCTGTGATAGATGCAATGCGGTTAACGGCATAAGCAATACAGGGAGCGGTGTTGCGGCGCATAGGCTCAAGTAGCACTTGTGAAGCTGTTATTTCGGGTAATTGTTCTAAAATGAGGTCGCGATATAAAATATTGGAAACAATATAAATATTTTCGGCAGGCACTATTTTTCTGAAACGGTTGAATGTCATTTGTAATAAGGAGCTTCCGGTTCCGAAAAAGTCGAGAAATTGTTTTGGTTTATTATTACGGCTAAAAGGCCAGAAACGACTTCCTATACCTCCTGCCATGATCACACAATAATTGTCTTTCATATGGTTTTTATAGTTATGTTTTTATGACTAAAAATATTTTTTTAACTGGTTCAAAATACTAAGATACGCTTTATTTTTATATTCAAACGAAATATTTTATAAAAAAATATATGAATTATAAAAAATAAAATGATAAAGGTTTGTAATTCCAACAATTTTCTTTACTTTTGTGCCCACAAATGCCCAGATGGCGGAATTGGTAGACGCGCTGGTCTCAAACACCAGTGGATTCACTTCCATGCCGGTTCGATCCCGGCTCTGGGTACAAGAAAAGGCTTATATTTATCTGATAATCAGATTTTTATAAGCCTTTTTAGTTTTTCTGCTGAAACACTGCTGAAACATTCCGGCGTTTTTGTTTATTTTATCAATCGCTCTAATAAAGGATATTTTATTTTCAAACCACAATAAAGCAACTGCTTTCTGTATTTCTAAACGAAACTAGCAAAAATTCTCGAGATAAACAAAATATCAACAATTTAACTTTAAAAGGAAACAACTTTTAAATAGAATGATTTTTGTGTTTACTATTGAAATATTCTATATTCCGAAAATTGCATATATATCCGTTTTTCTGACAGAAGACGGGGAGAATATTTAGAGAACTGATAGTAAATGGAAAAAGCACATTTAGAATTTAATATCAAACAATTAGACTTGTATTTCTTCACAATATTTCTCATTTACGACTTTATCTCGCATTAGTGGCTTATCACTAAAAGTTCTGTATATGTTTTTCACAATATCATCATAATTATTCTGACCTTTTTCATTAATATAATAGAAAGGTTTAATGGATATGCAGTTTTCATGTTCAAACATTGTCTTTAATAAAGTTTTATCAGATAACCCACAAGAATGTCCTAAGATGAAAATTTGATATATTCCGCTTTCTAAGAAATTAAGTAAGCTCTTATAGTTTGGTGTTTTTAAGTAATTTATAGTTTTTATATTCGTTAGATAATCACCACCTTTTTTCTCTATTTCATTGTGAATCTCATCGTTTTCATCTCCATAACCAAATATAATGGGGTTTTGTGGGTTATTTAATTCTCCATGAATATGAAGAATATCTATCCTCGTTTTAGCCCAATCATCTAATTTCCATGAATGACGCTTAATGCATTCTTTTAATTTAGTTGTAAAATTTGTATAGTTAAAATTTAGATATAACACTTCTTCGGGATAAATATCTGTTTCACAATAAATGTAATTATTCTTTTTTATTTGTTCTTTTTTCTTTAAAAATGCAGACTGTTTCTCAATATCATCTGTTTTTGAAAAGTAATCTTCTTGAAATTCCTCAACGCCTTTACTTGTAAAATCTAAGAGATTGAAACATTCACTTATATTTTTAAAGTCAAAATCTTCTAAGTCGAAATTCTCGAGTTCTTCTATAAGATATTTTTTAAGTTCAAGTTTAATTTCTTTAAAATCGTCATTCAATTTTTTTATATTGTCATAAGTATCTTCTCTATCTGGAAAACTCTTAAAATCTGTTATGATTTTTCTTATTTCCCGGAAATATTCATCTTCAATATCCACCCAATTGCAATAGTATTTCTCAGAAATTATTCTTAAAAAATTATTCTTAAATTTTATTTTCGTACCTGAGTTTTTTAATGCTCCATTAAATGATTTGTAATTAAATATATCTGTTCTTCCTTTATAATTAAAACGTGCATCAATAATTTGAATAAAATCATTTTCAAAACGACTTGAATTTCTATTGTTGAAACTCTCAATCATATTATACCAAAATCGATCAATAAAATCAGTATATCTTGATTTCAGACCTTTTGCCAAATCAAATCCATTCCCTATTAAAATAATTCTGTTCATATTCTTAAAAATGTTTGAAGGTCAGTATTAAAATGCGAAGTTATCCTTTTTCTAACAAACATTAATTAACATGAGAGTATTCTTTTCTAGTATAGATTTTTTTCCTAAAATAAAACACTCCTTGATAAAATTTACCAAAGAGTGTTTATATTCAACCCATAAAATCTTAATATCCTAAACATATCCCCTTTCCGTAGCATTTTGAGCATTTTTCATAATAGCCACCTTGCCCACCACATTTTGAACAAACTTTTTCGCCTGCTCCTAAACATTCATTGCAAACCTCTTTCCCTTTTCCTGAGCAAACAGAGTATCGCATCGTTTGACTTCCATGCGTAACATATCCGTTACCTTTGTATACTGAAAAGCTGAATTTACATCATATCCATTTTGAACGACTGTTAGAACATATCAATAAACTGAGGAAAGAGTGATCTTTTGTCTTTTTTATAAAGCAAACAAATCAGCCGGGTCCATACTTAAAAAATTCTCAAACGGAATACCATCAGTTCCTATTAAAAACAATCTATGAGGATGAAATTCCTGTTCAAATAAAGCCAATCCTTTGTTGGAACTGTCTTGACCGCTTTTTACTTCAATGGCGATCAGTTTATCTCCTTTTTCAATTACATAATCTACTTCATAACTACCATTATTCCAATAGTAAACATTAAATCTGCTTTTCAACCCACTATTAATCAAATGCGCACCAACGGCAGATTCTGCAAACCTGCCCCATTCCTTATGATTACTGCGTACTGTTTCAAATGAATCGCTCTGTCCTGCAGATAGTAATGCATTGTTGTGAACCTGAAATTTAGGTTTCGAAGATCGTTTGCGGATAATATCAGCTGCATATTTTTCCAACCCGGATAATAATCCGGCTTCTTTAAGCAAGTTAAGATATCCTGAAAGGGTCGTAAGATTGCCTGCTTCCTGTAATTCGCCTTGTACTTTGGTAAGCGACAAGATTTGTGATGAATATCTGCACCCAATATCAAATAACCGTTTAAGAAGTATTGGTTTGTCCACCCGTGTCATCATCAAAATATCTTTTGATATGGAAGTTTCCACTAATGATTCACGGATGTAATCTTTCCATCGCTCCTCGTTTTCAATTAAAGATGCAGAACCGGGATATCCTCCAAAATAAATATATTGATCAAGACTCCATCCAAAAGCATCACGCATTTCATCGAATGACCAATGTGTTATGTTAATTAATTCATAACGTCCTGCCAACGACTCGGTAAGCCCTTTCTGAATGAGTAAGCGCGAAGAACCCAGCAGAATCACTTTAATATTTACATCTGAAAACGAATCGGTATCCCATTCTTTTTTAATAGCTTCACTCCAATTCGGAACTTTTTGTACCTCATCAAGAATGAATAATATCTCTTCCTTTTTGGATTGTTGTAATTGTAAACGAGCATTACTCCATTCTCTGCGAATCCATGTGTTATCGGCTGCATATAAATCATCCGCTGTTACAAAATAATGAGGAATAGAAATTTGCTGTAAAAGTTGTTTGACAAGTGTTGTTTTTCCTACTTGCCGAGGGCCAACCATTACTTGAATGAATTTTCTTTCTTCAGAAATTCTTTCTTTAATTTCTTGTAAAACAGATCTTTGAAACATGTTTAAATAATTTATTAGATATATTGAATTAATTATTTAGGTAAAGATAATATTTTAATTTAATATGTTTACTAATTCTTTTCCATTTCTCGTAACAAACTAATTCAAATCTTCTGTAATTCATATATAATCACCTCTATTTTTTCTCTTAAGAACGAATTTATTCTATTGAAAAATAAGTAATTACATAAATTTCATAATTACTGTTATATTTTTATATTTCCAAGATATTATGTAAAGAAATAAATTACCTTTGTTCGTTTTCTTAATGATAGAAAAATGAAACGGGAACATACATACAATCACCCTCACCACTACGGTTCTCCTTTTAAGGTAATGGGCGTTATTATCGCTATTGGAATTGTTTTCGGAGATATCGGTACTTCTCCCCTTTATGTAATGAAAGCGGTATTGAATGCTTTACCGCACAATCATCCGGATTATATTATCGGGGCAGTATCTTGTGTTATCTGGACTTTGACGATACAAACCACCATTAAATATGTAATGATTACCTTGAAAGCCGATAATAAAGGCGAAGGTGGTATTTTGTCATTATTTGCCCTCATCCGGCGAAAATACCGGTGGGCTTATTTTATTGCGGCTATTGGCGCGGCTACTCTTTTGGCCGATGGGGTTATTACGCCTTCTATTACGGTGATGTCAGCTATTGAAGGTTTGAATAGCGTATATCCTTCTATTCCCGTTATACCGGTAGCTATCGCCATTGTGTTACTCCTATTTATGTTGCAGGGATTGGGAACCGCTTCTTTGGGCCGTTTTTTCGGGGTTATTATGTTGGGTTGGTTCATAATGATAGGAACATTGGGTTTGACTCATTTTATTGAATACCTGCCTATTGTAAAGGCTTTTAATCCTTACTATGCAGTTAAATTTTTACTTTCTTCTCCTCATATTTTAATTATATTAGGCGCAATATTCCTTTGTACAACAGGTGCCGAGGCATTGTATTCGGACCTTGGACATTGCGGGTATCATAATATTGCTGTTTCGTGGGTGTTTGTAAAAGCTACGCTAATTTTGAACTATTTGGGGCAAGGTGCCTGGGCTATTACCCATCCCGATTTACTGGTTCAGGATGTGAATCCGTTTTTTGCCATTATGCCGTCATGGTTTTTTATTGCAGGGGTTACGATGGCCACATTTGCAGCAGTTATCGCCAGTCAGGCATTAATCAGCGGATCGTTTACGGTTATTGCCGAAGCTGTCTCCCTGAATCTATGGCCCAACATAAAGATTAAATATCCATCCAAGTTAAAAGGACAGATGTTTATTCCCGGAATCAATTATATTCTCATGGTTTGTTGCATATTGGTTATTCTGATCTTTAGGTCATCTTCCAATATGGAGGCAGCTTACGGCCTTTCTATATCCATTACCATGCTGATGACTACCATGCTGCTCTTTTTGTACATGCGGGAAAGGAACGTGTCTTTGTGGAAATCTGTCCCTATAACATTGTCTTTCTTAACTATTGAAACCGGATTTTTGATTGCGAACAGCGTAAAGTTTATGCATGGAGGATTTATTACTGTATTATTGGCCGGAGTACTCTTTTTTGTAATGTTTGTGTGGTACAATGGGGTGAGGATTAAAGACCGTTGTGTGACTTATGAGAAAATAGCTCCTTCTATTCCTGTTATCAAGCAACTGAGCGAAGATAAAACGGTACCTAAGTATGCTACTCACCTTGTTTATGTAACCCGTGCCAAATATAGGTCGGATATCGAAAGCAAAATTATTTATTCAATCATCAGCCGGCAACCTAAACGTGCGGATACTTACTGGTTTTTGTATATGAGGCGTGGTGATGTTCCCTATGAATTTAAATATAATGTAACTACTTTAGCGGAAAAAAAGATTTTCAGGGTAGATATTACGGCCGGATTTAAATTGGGAATTCATGTTGATGATTATATAAAAAAAATAGCGGCAAAAATGGAAGAAGAAGGAAAAGTAGATTTATTGAGCCGTTATCCTTCTTTACGTGCAAATAATATTCCGGGAGATTTCAGGTTTGTGGTTGTGCAGCGGGTAATGAGGAATAGTTTTTTCCTTCCGTTCTACAAGAAAACAATTTTAAATCTTTATTCCTTTATCAAAAGATTTGCCACTTCGGATACGCGTATTTTGGATTTGGATCCTTCGAACGTAACGGTAGAATCAGCGCCTTTGGTTGGAAAACCGGGACAAATGAGTTACTCCAGTACTACAGAGACTCCTACATACCGGTAGTTGGGTATATCCCTGAACTGTCCGTGCGGATTGCCTCCGAAATAGGCCTGGATTCCAAATCCGAGGTTATTGTAAGGCATTGAATTCTGGATGATACGCCAGCCATAATACAGGTTGAGGTTCCATTGTGCATTTGAAGTTGCTTTCTCTTGTATCCACCCCCCTTCGTCGTAACTGAAATGAGGGTAATTGTATTTCGGACGGTTTCGTACTTCAATCGATAATATATTTTGTAACCTGTTGGTGCTTAAAAAATATTTTCCGGTTTGCAATTGATATTGTGCATAAAACTCGTAGGGCCTTCTATCCGGAATTACTAAATTTACATTTCCTTCTTGTGGCCGTATTGTGTACCAACCATCTTTGCGGTTGAGCAGGCGTATAAATCCTCCCCTGAAAGCATGATTCTTTCCAAATTTTTGCTCCGATTCATTAACCCAGAAGGATAATTCCCAGTAATTATAGGACACATTAACACGTGTAAGTTCCAGTTGCTGATCCATTCTGTAAATGGTTAGCTCATCGCCTAAATGGGTGCTTTGATGGTAAAAAGGCACAAATTTAATGGAATAATTATGTAGAAATCTGGTGTTAAAACGCTGGATATATTTTAACTCCAATATCCCAAAATTGTATCGGTGTTTAATACAGGTGCCGTGGTGTTTTCGAACATATCGATCCAAAGCTGAAAGTGAATGGGAGCAGAAAAAGCAAAGCCGAAGCGGTTTTTGAAGATATTTTTAGTGTAAATAGGAATAGAAGCTCCCAAATTGACTACTACAGTTGGTTTATAATTTTCTACTTTCTTGGGACTTAAATCGTATTCTTTGTTGTTTTTATTGATACCGACTCCAACAGTTGTGATGGTTGAGCTTAAATCGGCCAGGAAAGGTTTGCAAAAGGTAGCCGGAATAATCCAACCGCTTTTATAAACAATTGAATCTTCGGCTACTATGGTAAAATGAATAAAAAGCATTACCAAAGCGGTAATATATCGGCGTACAAACTTTAAAGTCATTAACGAAAAACGTTTATCTTATAACGTTAATTCGTCTAATAAGTTCAAATAAGTTTCGATTCCTTGTTTTATTTCCGGTAAGTAAACGAACTCATCAGCCGTGTGCGAACGTGATGATTCTCCCGGACCTACTTTAATGCTGGTGTAAGGTATCCGCATCTGATCCGATGAGGTAGGGGAGCCGTAGTAAGTTAAGCCTAATTCCAATCCTCGTTTTACAATGGGATGTTCTAATGAAATGCAGGAAGAATTCAAATGGGTGGAGCGTGGTTTTACTTCGCATGAAACATGCTTTTTTACTTCTTCTACTACTTCTATGTTTGAATAGAATTCGTTGGTACGGATGTCTACCACAAACTCGCAACGGTCGGGTATCACATTATGTTGTGTGCCCGCATTGATCATGGTTACACTCATTTTTACAGGACCGGATAGTTCGGATTTTTTATCGAATTGAAAAGTACGAAACCAATTAATATCTTCAATAGCTTTATAAATGGCGTTTTCGCCTTCTTCGCGTGCTGCGTGTCCGGATTTGCCCCGAGCCACACAATCCAGTACCAACAATCCTTTTTCCGCCACAGCCAATTGCATTCCTGTGGGTTCGCCTACCACAGCCAAATCAATGGGCGGAAGTTCTGGTATCATAGCCGCACAGCCATTAGCTCCCGAAACTTCTTCTTCTGCAGAACAAGAGAAAATAAGATTATAAGGTTGTGCCTTTTCCGATAAAATGAAAAATACATGTAACAGACTTACCAATGAAGCACCGGCATCATTACTGCCCAAGCCATATAATTTATCTCCTTCTATTTTGGCTTCAAGCGGATTGTATGTCCAGGCATTGGTAGGGCGTACGGTATCAATATGGGAATTAAGCAGTAATGTTTTTTTCGTTTTATCGAATCCGGCAGCAATGCACCAAATATTGTTTCCTTTGCGAAAGGTAGTATAGCCTTTGCCTTCAATAAATAGTTGAAAGAAATCGGCCGCTTCTTTTTCTTCCCTGCTGAAAGAAGGTATTGGAATTAATTTTTCCAATAGTTCTATGGCGCTTTGATATGCTTCGTTTATGGTCATTAGTCAAGTTATTAGTTGTTGCTTTTTTAAAGATAAACATTGATAAACGTGGATAAAAATAGATAAATATTATTTTATCAATATTTATCGTCTGAAAGACATTTATCGGCGTAGCTTTATCTATTTCACTACAGTTCCCGAATCCTTTCCTATTTCATCCGCTTTAGTAATAATTACTTGTTTTACACCTGCCCGGATGGCATCAAATGAATTTTCGAGTTTAGGTATCATGCCCCCTTGTATGGTTCCATCTTCTACATATTGTTTAAAGAGTGGCTCTGTCATTTCGGAAATAACACTATTATCGTCATCAGGATTACGGAGAACTCCTTTTTTCTCGAAACAAAACACTAAGGTTACATCAAAATGCTTGGCTAAAGCTTTGGCTGCTTCTCCGGCAATAGTGTCGGCATTCGTGTTAAGCATATTGCCTTTTTTATCGTGTGTAAGAGGTGCCAGTACCGGTACAATATTTTTATGAATCAGGTCGGCTAATATATCGGCGTTTACTTCTTTTACATCACCAACAAAACCGTAATCCACTTCTTTAACAGGACGTTTTTCGGAACGCATATAGTTCATATCGGCCCCGGTTAAGCCCAAGGCGTTTACATTTAACGCTTGTAATCCGGCTACAATTTGCTTGTTGACCAAACCACCATAGACCATGGTTACTACATTGAGCATATCGGAATCGGTAATGCGGCGCCCATTTACCATGTTGCTTTCTATTCCCAGTTGAGCGGCTATTTTGGTGGCTGCCCGCCCACCGCCATGAACAAGCGCTTTGTGCCCTTCTATTTTCGAGAAATCAGATAGTAATTGGCGTAATGTCTCGGGTTCTTCTACTATTTGCCCGCCAACTTTGATGAGGGTGAGTTTTTCCATTCTTTTGTGCCTTTGTAAGATAGTATATTATATTTTTTCTAATCCGTATTTTAATCCATAACCGATGAGAATAGCCAAGGTAAAACTCATTAATGTTCCCAGCAAAATATATTCGGTTAATTGTTTGCTTTTGGCATTGGTTAGGTCGCCAAAACGGAATACGGATTTGGCTGCTAATAAAAATCCTATTCCGGCCGGCATGTTTACATTGATGAATATAATTATCAATATTCTTTCGATTATACCAATGATTTTTCCTGCATCTTTCAGTGATTCGGGTTCATCTTTTTCTTCTTCTGCAGATTTTACGGCAGCTAAGTTCCATTTTGAAAAGAATAATTTGATAATAATCATGGAAACAGATGTTGCTAATAAAATGGCTATAAGAATAAGCAATATGCCAGGTGAAAGCAACATATCGAAGTTCAGTGGAGAAGGGAAATAGGCCAACACAACAATTCCTATCACGATAAAATGCAATAGTTGATCGATAGCAAAGAATAGCATGTTGTGATTGTTACCTTTTTTTTCAACAAGGCTTTTCCCTAAGTCGATAATTAAATGACTAATAGTAATGGCTATAATTCCCCAAAAATATTCTTTGAAATGGTTACAAAGTAGAACGGAAAATACGACAAAATGAATAGCAGCATGCAGATACAAACAAATTGATTTATACTGTTTTGTCTTTTTACTTTCGACCCATTTGCCGGGTTGCAACACAAAATCGGCGATAAGATGTGCCAACAATAATTTCAACGTCAATTCTAACATTTTGCTGATAGTATTTTGGTGCAATAATAAATTGTTTTTTGAATTTCTTCGTAATTGGCTTTTCTTAGCTCATGACTTATTTGGGATTGTTTTTTATCTAATTTCTCGGCCAATTCCGATTGTGTAAGATTTGAATTGTTGAGTGCAGATACTACTGTTTTAGAAATATTCGGATTCCATTTTTCTACTATCGAAACAGCCAAACCGAGTATCAGATTCAATTGTTCGTCCAATTCATCCCAACATGTTTTTATCAAAATGGTTTGTTTCTTCAGATTTTCGAAAGCCTCGCCCGAATAAATATAGGCCGTTCCGTTGGAAGTCATAATGTCTTTTCCTTTGTGTGTTTTTTCGCCTATACCGATGGACATCCTGACATCTAACAGTTTCTGGGCTTTGATGTTGGATTTGATATAAAAAATGGCTTCAAAAAGTTTTGATATTTCAACTTCGAGTTGAAAACTATCGCCTCTATATATTTTCCATTTTTTGTTTTTAAGGCCGTACTTTTGCAAAGCTTCTTCGAGTAAAGGAAGCCATATTGCGGGCTTTACCTTTCTCGAATGAATTATATCTCCTGTTATAACAGCAACTATCATATTATTTTATTGAAATATTTCAACAAATATAATTGAATTCAATTATAATTCAAAATATAATTGATTTTAGTTATAATTTAAATTATAATTGAATTCGATTATAATTGAGAATATAATCAAATTTGATTATATTTTATCTCAATTCTTCCAACATCCTTTTAATAACCACTTGTGCAGAGATTTCTCGATTGGCAGCTTCGGGAATAACGATAGATTGCGGGCTTTCAATCACATCGTCGGTTACAATCATATTGCGGCGAACGGGCAAACAGTGCATGAAAAAGGCATTGTTGGTAAGCGCCATTTTTTCTTTACTCACTGTCCAGTTCATATCTTTACTTAATATTTTACCATAATTCGGGTCCTGGTATGCCGACCAGTTTTTGGCGTACACAAAATCAGCTCCTTCGAGTGCTTTGTCCTGGTCATATTCCACTCGTGCACTACGTACAAATTGTTCTGCCAATTCATAACCTTTGGGATGTGTAATCACAAAATCAACATCAGCCTCGTTCATAAAGTCTGCAAAAGAGTTAGGAACTGCTTGCGGTAATGCTTTGGGGTGTGGCGCCCATGTCAACACAACCTTTGGACGGGCAGTTTTTTTGTATTCTTCAATCGTGATGAGGTCGGCAAAAGCTTGTAATGGATGTGCGGTAGCAGCTTCCATGCTAAAAACAGGCTTTCCGGAGTATTTTATAAATTGATTGAGGATAGTTTCTTCATAATCAAACTTTTTACTTTCGAATTGCGCAAAAGCACGTACGCCGATGATATCGCAATAGCAGCCCATTACCGGAATGGCTTCCAGTAAGTGTTCCGACTTATCTCCGTCCATAATAACTCCACGTTCTGTTTCAAGCTTCCAGGCACCTTGGTTTACATCAAGCACCATGGTATTCATACCCAAGTTCATGGCTGCTTTTTGAGTACTTAAACGGGTTCTGAGACTGGAGTTAAAAAACACCATTAAACAGGTTTTGTTTTCACCTAATTGTTTGTAGGCATAACGGTTTTTCTTTACTTCTAAAGCTTCTTTTACAGCAAGGTTTAGGTCGCCGAGGTCTTTTACGTTGGTGTAATGTCTCATATTGTAGTTGTTTTTATGTTTTATTTTATTGTAAGTTCGTGTTCAATGATCAATAGTTCTTTTTGTAATTCTTCTGCCGAAGGCAATAGGGCTTTTATGTCGTCTGCCAATTCGGTATAATGGAATGTACTTACGCCGATAGGATTATTCACATCTTTCAATGAGAATCCTACTTCGTAATTGTCTTTATTTTTGCAGAGTAAAATTCCGATTGTTGCTCTATCGTGGTTGTCTTTCACAAATTCGTTAACCGCCGAAATATAGAAGTTTAGTTTTCCAATAAATTCAGGTTCAAATTCTTTGGTTTTCAGCTCAATAATCACATAACATTTCAGCCGTGTATGGTAAAACAACAAATCGGTTCGATATTCTTTCTTGCCTACTTTGAGCAAAAACTGCCGTCCCATATAAGCAAACCCAATACCAAGTTCGGGTAAAAAATGAGAAATATGTTGCACAAGAGCCTTTTCGAGGTCAGTTTCCTTTACTTTTTCCGACAATTGCAGAAAATCGAAATTGTAAGGATCTTTCATCAATTCATTCGCGAGGTCGCTTTGAGGTGCGGGCAATGTTAAACTAAAGTTTGTAATTGCTTTTCCCTGCCTGCTGTAAAGGTTGCTTTCTATTTGATATTCGAGTACTGCGCGACTCCAATTGTTTTCGATGGTTTTGTTGATGTAGAAAAGTGCTTGGTCAATATCTTTTACCTTTTGCATTATTTTGATATGATGTCCCCAAGGAACTAAAACCAATTTTGGCACAAGTTGTGCTGATTTTGTATCTTGTTGTAAAATCGGAACAACCTGTTCCGATTTTGCAGGGCCTGAAGTGGGCAAAAACGAAACAACCTGTTTCATAATTTGTGTCTCTATTGGGCGAACAGCTTGTTGACTTGTTTGAGAATAAAAGAGATAAAATCTTTTACAAAATCTCAAATTATCATAAGAAAACCCCATTATCTCAGGAAATTCTTTCTTCAAATCTTTGCTCAATTGTTCGATAAAACCACTTCCCCATCGGGCATTTTCTTGCTTTTCGGCAATCTGCCTACCCAAATCCCAATAAAGCATTATCATCTGACTATTTACAGATAAGGCAGCTTTGATTTGCCCTGTTTTTATTTGTAGTTTCAGGTTATGAAGCCAATCGCGGTATTCGGTATGATCTATGATATTGGACATTATTTAGATGAATTTATATTCCATTTTGTAAAATCAACCAGACTTTCTATTTTCTTTTCAATACTGTCGGGCAAGGCAGGGAAGAAATCAATATCAGTAATAGTTTGCATATCTCCTACACTCATAGCGTATGTAGATAGGAGCTTACGGCCGCTTTCGTTCGGAAACATAAAAGCAATGGCAGACCATTCGCCATTATTGTTTTGTAAAAGTACCTTGAAAAAGGCATCGGGAATGGCGACTTTATTTTGTCCGATGGTTTTGGGTTGTTTAGATACAATTGGGCCGCAAACAACATATATATTTCCTTTTTGTATAGCTAAGCCTCTTACTTGTTCTTCCAGATCTTTCCAAATGCCTGCATTCAGGTTTCTATTTTGTGGACAAATATTTGAAAGATGAAACGACTCTTTCATGGCTTGTTCGCTCCATTTCATATCGCCGGCCGGCGCCATGTGCCCTCTGTCCCAACCCGAATTTTTATAATCGTCGGTGGTGGCAGATTCCATACGAGGAACTTCGGGATCGGGAATAAAATGATTATTGCGTGGTGCAACTCCTTCCGCTTCTTCTTTTGTAAGCTCGTATGCTACCCAATTAGGAATTTTCCAATCAGAATTATAGCTTACTGTGTAGCCTGTGTGAGTAATAATCTGTTCTTGCCTGTTGTTTAGTTTTGCGGGTATTTCTACATTTTCTACAGGATTATTTTCGGAAGTGCAATTATCTTGTGAAGCGCCTGTTTGTTGTACCGCCAAACAAATAAAAATCACAAATCCTATCAATATAAGGATTCCATTTACTTTAAATGATTTGGAAGCATTTTTCATGATTATTTCTCTTTTCAATTAATCCGGAGGTAAAGATAATTTTAACTTCTAACCTGTCCGTTTCCTTTAATAATCCATTTATAACTGGTTAATTCCGGTAATGCCATAGGTCCGCGCGCATGTAATTTTTGCGTACTGATGCCGATTTCGGCTCCCATACCAAACTGAGCACCATCCGTAAAAGCAGTTGAAGCATTGCTGTAAACACAAGCAGCATCTACTTGTTTATCGAAGATTGAAATATTATCTTCATTTTCAGATATAATAGCTTCACTGTGTTTGGTGCTGTAAGTTTCGATATGTTTTATTGCCTCGTGAACTCCGGAAACGGTTTTGATGCTCATGCGGTAATCATGAAACTCTGTCCCGAAACTATTTTCTGTTGCTTTTTCCAATAAGTGAGCAGGATATTTTCCAATTAAGAAAGTATGGGCTTTTACATCTGCTTCGAGAACAACATTGCTTTCGGCCAATTTCTGGCATAAATAAGGTAAATCGGCCAATCTTTTTTCATTCACAATAAGGCATTCCAACGCATTGCAAACGCTTACGCGACGTGTTTTGGCATTATTGATAATAATAGCTCCTTTTTCTTTGTCGCCAAATTCATCGAAATAGGTATGACAAACTCCGGCTCCGGTTTCGATAACAGGTACACGGGCATTATCACGTACAAATTTAATCAGGCCTTGACTACCGCGAGGAATAATCAGGTTCACATAATCTACAGCGTTGAGAAGTTCTGCGGTTGCTTCACGTCCTGCAGGTAATAAATGGATAATGTTTTTATCAATATCAAAACGTTGTAAAACATACTGAATCAATGTAACAATAGCTGAGTTGGAATGATAAGCGTCTGTTCCTCCTTTGAGTACACAAACGTTTCCGGATTTAAAGCAAAGCGAGAATACATCAAAGCTCACATTGGGACGCGCTTCGTAAATAATACCGATTACTCCGAACGGCACGCTGATTTTTGATAAATTCAATCCATTTGGCAAAGTACGTTGCTCTAATGTTTTTCCTAATGGAGAAGGCAAAGAAGCTACATTTCGCATATCGGAGGCAATATCGGCGATACGGTTTGCATTCAGCAACAAGCGGTCGTACATTGGGTTGGATTTATCCATAGCATCCAAATCTTTTTGATTGGCGGCGAGGATTATATCTGTTTTCGCAACAGCTTCATCTGCCACAGCAAGAAGAACTTTATTGATGATTTCGTCAGAGATCAGGTTTAATTTACGGGATGCAATTAAAGCATTTTCACCCCAGGATATATGTTGTGTCATAATGATAAATTTAAAGGATATTATTCAATTATTTTCTTAATCTAGATACAAATAATCATAATGTACCAATGGGCGCTGTCCTTTTTTACCTATTAGCAAACGGGCTTTTTCGCTATCATATTGAACCTTTCCGACACCTAACTGCATACCATTGTTGTCCATTATTTTTACAATGTCATCTTTTTCAAAATCACCATTGATAGCAGTAACACCTACAAAAAGTACAGACGTTGCTTTATGGCCTGTTAATGCTTCGCGAGCACCTTCATTAACATGAATTTCTCCTTTGGCGAATCCTTCGCTATGGGCAATCCATTTTTTTACGCTTGTTGTTTCTTTCGCGTTAGCTATAAATTTGGTACAAACCATATTGCTGCCTT
>JAVBUB010000146.1:0-3320 GCA_031555675.1 Paludibacteraceae bacterium
ATAATACTTACGCGGTTCCTTTTATATAAATCCCATACCAGGGGTTTTTATTTATCGCTTGCTATGCTCACCCGGGTGGAGACGTTGCGCGCAACGTCTCCACAGCGGCATTGGCAAATATAGGATCAATGTAAAAATAAGTGGGGAAAATTTTACGGAGTGGCAATATTGAATTGAACCTAAAATAATACCATTGGAAACACCGTTGGTGTTTGCCTTTAGATAATCCCCGAATTTATCCGGGAGGAAACGTGATATGATACTGACCGAACTCTGTAAGAGTTCTCCAAATTAGCAAGAGGCAACCCCTTCAGAGTTAGAATCACTTGACTTCTTTGCCCCAGATAAATCTGGGGGTTATTAACAAGAAAAGTCCTACAGGCTTCTTTGACCCATGTTTACATTGATCCTGTTTTATTGAGTCAACCGGAAATTCAACTTGATCCCAACTACATTAAACAAAATGCTTATCCGCAAAAATACCCAATGAAATAAGTTCAATGTAAAATTATACCAAATTTAGCCCGAATGGGCTTGATTTTCATAACCGTGGGTCGCACGACCCACGGTGTAAAAACGAGAGTACTCTGCCTGCCTGAAAGGCAGCACTAAACAAGGTTGTAAAGTTCAGCCTTTCAGGCAGAAATCACATTTGTTTTGTATCCACAGGTTGCGCTACGCTTACCTGCGGTTATGAAAATCTAGCTTTTCAAGCTAGAAATTATTTATGGGTATTATTGCGGATAAGCATATTAAACAAAAAAGACTGTCTCGCTTTTGAGACAGCCTCGTTATTAGTGAGAATATTTATTTCTTCAAATATCTTGCATTCATTAGTTTGATGATATCATCTGTAATGTCATATCCGTCTTCTGCCAATAAAACAGTATTAACCATGGCATTATTACTTAAAATAAGCTGATATTTTTTATCTGTGTTATAGATTTTAAGAACAAGATCAAGGGTATCTTTTAATTGTTTGCTTATTTTTTCTTGATCAGACATTAATTCATTGCCCATACGGAGTTCCAAATCTTTTAGTTCCTGTTGTTTTTTCATCAGACGGGCTTCTTCGTCCTGAGCTCTTTGTTGTGTGGAGTAAACGCCTTTTTGCAGTTTCTGCTGAAAATCGATGGCATCTTTTTCGAAAAGGCTATATTTTTGGGTTAAAGATAATTTGGAGTCTTCTTGTTTCCTTTTTAATCTCTCTTCTTCTTTTTTTGCAAATTCGTAATTAAGCAGTAAAGAATCGGTATTAACAAAAGCAATAGGAAGCATGCCTTGAATAACAGTAGAATCGGAAACAGAACGTGTTGGAATATTTTCCGGTTGAGCTGTTTTATTTTCTTTGCAAGAAAATAAAGAAACACTTAACCCTGTTACCAATACTAATTTTGAAATGAATAATAACTTTTTCATACGTAAATATTTTTTATCTTTTTTTAGAACTTACATCTATAAACTTTGTTTACATTAACGTAAGTATTTGTTTTATATTATAATTTCTTTGTCTGTTTTTGGGCTTCCCTGTCCTGCGTTGTTGCGCAATTGATGCCTTTTTCGTTCATGGCTTTATTATTGCCTACATGCCCATCTGGGAAAGATCCGTTTTTTTTCAATAAAATGTTGATTCCAAGCAACACAAAAGCCAAAAGTAAAATAATGACCGATAGAATAATCATTGTCAGCATAGCTATACAAAATTAAAACCGTACAAAGATAGTGATTGGTAAGAATGATTTCTTATTTTTGCTTGAATTTATTTTTAGAATGCTTACGCACAATAGAAAAAAGGTATTTATTTCATGATATTGAGATATTATTAATGGATATTCATAGATATTTGCTTCGCGATACGTATTGATGTATTCATAGACTACAAAATTTATTTGATGAATATCCTAATGTCAATAAATATCTACTTAATATCCATTATATATCAATATTCAGCTAAGTATATAAAATTAGTCAATTATACAAAAAAACAATATTATCATGGAAATGGTCCAATCTCTTTCTCCAACAACTGTTTGGAAATATTTTGCCGAAATATCGGCGATACCCCATCCGTCTAAAAAAGAAAAAAAAATAAAAGAATATCTGAAACAATTCGGAGAAAAGCACCAGCTACAAACATTGGTTGATGAGGCAGGGAATGTATTGATAAAAAAAGCGGCAACTACAGGTTGTACTTCCACAAAAACAGTAGCCTTGCAATCTCATATGGATATGGTTTGCGAGAAAAACAGTGATGTTACTCATGACTTTGACACACAAGGTATTGATATTTATGCCGATGGCGATTGGGTAAAAGCGTGCGGAACAACTTTGGGTGCAGATAATGGTATTGGTATGGCCATGATGCTGGCTGTTTTGGAATCAACAAATATTCCGCATGGAAATCTGGAGTGTCTTTTTACTGTTGAGGAAGAAACCGGGTTATATGGCGCTAAGTCTTTGCAAAAAGGATTTCTGAATGCTGATGTGTTGTTAAACCTTGATTCGGAAGATGAAAAAGAATTATATATAGGTTGCTCGGGCGGCATAGATACTATTGCTACATTTGATTATAAGACCGAAAAAGTTCCGGAAAAATATTTTTATTTCAGGGTTTCGGTAACCGGATTGCATGGCGGACATTCAGGCGGCGACATTGATAAAGGGTTTGGCAATGCCAATAAAATATTAACGCGTTATTTGTGGCAACTGAACAAGGAAACGGATCTCCGGATTTGTACCATAGATGGTGGAAACCTCCGCAATGCCATTCCCCGCGAAGCTTTTGCGATACTGGCTGTTCCTTATTCCTGCAAAGAAAGAATCCGTGTTATGCTCAATAATTTTACGGCAGATGTAGAAAACGAAATACTGACAAGGGAACCTAATATAAAATTAACACTCGAAAGCGAAACTCCTTGCGAATACTGCATTGATAAAGATACTTCCAACCGCCTGTTGAATGCCTTGTATGCATGCCCGCATGGTGTTATAACCATGAGCAGCGAAATGGAAGGATTGGTAGAAACTTCTACCAATTTGGCTTCCGTAAAAACAATACAAGAAAACAACAGCATAGAAGTAGTTACCAGCCAGCGTAGTTCCATAGAATCATCGAAATATGATATTCTGAATATGGTGGAAAGTGTTTTTTTGTTGGCCGGAGCATCGGTTGTTCATGGCGATGGATATCCGGGTTGGAGACCCAACATGAAATCGCCTGCCCTGAAAGTAACATCAGCATGTTATAAACGGTTATTTGGCGAAGAACCACAGATCACGGCTATTCATGCAGGATTGGAATGCGGTTTATTCCTCGAAAA
>JAVBUB010000075.1:0-4846 GCA_031555675.1 Paludibacteraceae bacterium
AATTCATTTTCAGAAAATTCTCAAATAAATAATGAACAAGGCATTTATTTGGGATTAGAAATGGTTCCTTTCAAATATTGGAAATTATCTGCATATGCCGACAACTTCCGCTTTCCCTGGTTAAAACATGGCATAGACCAACCATCCAAAGGTTATGACGCTCTTTTGCAGGCTGACTATACGCCCAATCGCCATATGAGTATGTATTTCCGGTACAAATACAAACAAAAAGAAAAAAATATCAGTTCTTCCGAAAACATAACAAATTTGGTAGAAGCATATGATAAATCTACATTCAAATATCTTCTACATTCGAGTATCAGTAGAACGATTCAGTTAAAAAGTATAATAGAAACAAATACAGCAAAAACATATCTACAAAAAGGAACAGCCGGATTTCTGATTGCACAGGAAGTTAGTTGTTGTTTCCAAAAAATTCCTTTAAAAATAGATTTTTGTTATGCCTTTTTTGATGCTGAAAATTACGACAACCGCATTTATATATACGAAAAAGACGTATTATATGCTTTTTCTATCCCCATGTATTATGGCAAAGGAAGCAGAATGTATATGAACTTAAACTACACCATAAATAAACATATTTCTTGCTGGTTTAAAATTGCTTATACCCAATACATCAATCAAGAGAACATCGGAAGCGGGCTTGAGACTATTCATTCCAATCATAAAACGGATTTAAAGTTAATGATAAGATACAATTTATAACCTAGATAAATACTAAATAAAATAATCTTTTAAAATATTAATATTCAGTGTTTTACATTTAATTAACGAATTGTTGTTGTTTTTTAATGATTGTCATATATGATAATTAAAATATTATATGTATATTTGTAAACTGATTGCTCGCATATAAATTATACGAGCGAAAACCTAAATAGAGGTTAATCTTTATTATAAAAGCAATAAAAATTTTAGGTTTTCTCACTTTTTACCTTTAAATATTTATTTATCCGATAAAACTATCCGCGAGGGTAGTTGACAAGTGTGCTTTTTAATCATAATTTTGTATAATGAAATTGGGGTAATAGAACTAAATTCTCTCTAAAATATATAATGAGCTAAATCTCTATCATTTTTTTATTTAACTTTTAAAATTATTCTTTTATTAACAAACTAAATTTTTATTAACATGAAAAAATTATTTCTTATTACTGCGTTAGCATTAGTAGCATTTACTTCTTGCAAAAAAGACGAAGACAAAAAAATTGACGTTGTGGGTACATGGACTTACGAAAAAACTGTTATGATCACAAAAGTGCCAGTTTTAGGAGAAGTTAGCTCAGAGGCTGTTCTTGATAGCGGAGATATTATCTTCACAGAAGATGGAAAATATACTAACACTGCTGGAACCATAGGTACTTATAGTTTGAGTGGCAAAGAGTTAACTACTACTATTGCCGGAACAACTGAAACATATAAAGCATCTGTTAGTGGCAGTAAATTAACGTTGGAACAATCTCAGTCTGCTGCTGGTGTCTCCACAAAAAATAGAGAGATTTATGTAAAAAAATAAATCCATTGTGATTTAAAAAATGAAAAGCGATTCAAAAAGGATCGCTTTTTTTCTTAATATTGGTCTAAAAGATAAAGTTTTAAGTTATTTTAAGTTATGTATTTAACAGCTATTGTTTGCATCTTAAAACTTACCACTTATAACTTATTACTCAAATTGGTCTATTAAATAATCCTTCCATCTTTCATCTCAATAATTCTATCCGAAATACCTGCCAATTGATGATCATGGGTAACAATTACCACCGTTTGGCCAAAAGTATCGCGAAGATCAAAAAACAACTTATGTAATTCTTCTTTATTTTTTGTATCCAGACTTCCAGAAGGTTCATCGGCCAGAATTACCGCCGGATTATTAATCAAAGCACGGGCAGCCGCAACACGTTGTTTTTCTCCACCCGAAAGCTCCGAAGGCTTATGCTCTAACCGGTCGGATAATTTCAAAAAATCAAGAATTTCCAATGCCTTTTTTTCAGCTTCTTTATAATTTACCTTAGCAATAAGGGCCGGCATCAACACATTTTCCAATGCCGTGAATTCCGGTAACAACTGATGAAACTGAAAAATAAACCCAATATTACAGTTCCGGAAAGTAGAAAGTTCCTTTTCTTTTAATCCATTGATGTCAATTCCATTTACAAAAATTTTACCACTATCGGGTTTATCAAGTGAACCGATAAGCTGCAATAAAGTTGTTTTACCGGCTCCACTGGGACCTACTATTGATACAATTTCTCCTTTTGCAATGGTTAGGCTTACATCCTTTAAAACCTCCAGATTTCCATAACTTTTATATAAGTGCTCTACTGCAATCATTATTGAACTTTATTTAGTTATAAAGTTTTTAAAGTTATAAGATTTATAAAGTAAAGAAACTGCCAAAATGGCGATCTTACCTTTATGAACTTTAAAACCTTATAAACTTAACATTTAATTATTTTCTTTTCGAAACTATTCCTTTTTCTTCACATTACGAATAACATACGAAGCCAACAAGCATCCGAAAATAGCAGGCATATAAGAAATTGTCCCTGTGGTCGATTTTTTATTTCTTTCATTTTCTATCAATAATATGGCATCTTTATCGGCCAATTCCATAGAGCTGACCACCGGAACACCTTTTTTAATTCCAAGCTTACTTAATCTTTGTCTTACAGTTCTCGCCAACGCGCAATTCTGAGTCTTGGAGATATCTGTTATTTTAACTTGCGATGGATCTATTTTCGCTCCGGAGCCCATAGACGATATAATTGGAATGTTTTTTTCTACGCAAGTCTTTATCAATAACACTTTAGGAGTTATGGTATCAATAGCATCCACCACAAAATCAAAATGATTACTCAATAATACCCCCACTTTTTCCTCATCCAGGTAATCAACAATAACATGGAGACTCAAACCGGGATTAATATCACGAAGTCGCGCAGCCACAACTTCCGCTTTTGGTTTTCCAACAGTATTGTACAAGGCGGGTAATTGCCTGTTGATGTTTGAATAAGAAACGATATCCGCATCTAAAATAGTCATAGAGCCTATTCCCGCACGGGTAATCATTTCGGCTGCCATAGCTCCTACTCCACCCAATCCTACAACCAATACATGAGCTTGGTTTAATTCCTCTATCCTTTTTTTTCCAAGCAGTAATTCCGTTCGCGAAAACCAGTTTTCCATTGACTTGTTTATTCTTTATACAGGCAAAAATACAATTAAAATTCTCAAACAAAAAGATTTATTTCTTTGAATTTTTATATCCCAAACAATTCCTAAAAATTAATTCTAACTTTTGAATTCTTAATTCTAATTTCTTTGTACCTTTAACCCAAATTTTTTTTATGGAAACAAAATATATTTTCGTTACTGGCGGAGTAACTTCTTCCTTAGGAAAAGGAATTATTGCCGCCTCTTTAGCAAAGCTTTTGCAATCCCGCGGGCTATCTGTTACAATTCAAAAACTCGATCCATATATCAACGTAGATCCTGATACATTGAATCCTTACGAGCATGGCGAATGTTATGTTACTAATGACGGGGCGGTAACCGACCTCGATTTGGGACACTATGAACGTTTCTTGGGTGTACCTACTTCACAGGCAAACAATATTACGACCGGTCGTATTTATCAATCGGTAATAGAAAAAGAACGCCGTGGTGAATACCTTGGAAAGACCGTTCAGGTAATTCCTCATATTACCGATGAAATTAAACGCAACATCAAACAGCTTGGTTCTACAGGGAAATATGATGTAGTGATTACCGAAATCGGTGGAACTGTTGGCGATATAGAGTCGCTACCATATATTGAAGCTGTACGTCAAATGCGTTGGGAGTTAGGCAAACGTTGCATATGTGTACACTTAACCTACGTCCCTTATGTTTCGGCGGCTCATGAGCTAAAAACAAAACCTACACAGCACTCGGTAAAACAGTTACAAGAACTTGGAGTGCAGGCCGATGTTCTCATATTACGTGCTGAACACGAAATAAGTGATGACATTCGCAAAAAAGTAGCTCTTTTCTGTAATGTGGAACAGGATGCTGTTATTCCTTGCCTTGATGCTCCTACTATTTATCAAGTGCCCATCATGATGCGTGAGGAAAAATTGAGCGAAGTGGTATTGCGTAAATTAGGCATGACAGGTTTACCTGATCCTGATTTAACAGAATGGAATAAATTCTTAAAACGATTCCTTAACCCTAAGAAAACAGTAAAAATAGGATTAGTTGGTAAATATGTTGAATTACCAGATGCCTATAAATCCATTTTGGAATCATTTGTACACGCAGGTGCAGCCAACGAATGTAAAGTGAAACTGGAATTATTTCAATCCGAAAATATTACAGCCGACAATGTAGCCGATATCCTGAAAGATATGCAGGGAATACTTGTAGCTCCGGGATTTGGAGAACGTGGTATAGAAGGAAAAATTGCTACTATCCGCTATGTTCGTGAAAATAATATTCCATTTTTTGGTATTTGCCTGGGAATGCAATGTGCAACCATAGAATTCGCACGCGATGTTCTAGGTTTCAAAGATGCCCATTCCACCGAAATCAATCCTAAAACAACCCATAAAGTTGTGGATTTGATGGAAAATCAGAAATATGTAACGAACCGAGGCGGCACCATGAGACTTGGTGCTTATAAATGCGAAATAAAAGAAAATACATTGGCATATAAAATTTATAAGCAAAAAGAAATAAAAGAGCGCCACCGCCCCCGGTACGAAGTCAACAACCAAGATTTAGAGGATTTTGAGAAAGCAGGCATGATCGCTTCGGGTATAAATCCGGAAAGCGGTTTAGTCGAAAT
>JAVBUB010000013.1:0-17377 GCA_031555675.1 Paludibacteraceae bacterium
AAGGCAATTGTAAAGGGGATCGGGAGTTGATATTTTTATTTCAACCGGTAACGAAGAACCTTGGCAATCTTTCTGCACTACAAAGAAATAATATCCTTCATCGCCTTCTTTGGCCGGTTTGATGATTGTCTTTTTA
Organism: Paludibacteraceae bacterium; assembly: GCA_031555675.1. Classification (GTDB taxonomy): domain Bacteria; phylum Bacteroidota; class Bacteroidia; order Bacteroidales; family Paludibacteraceae; genus JAISJU01. Next base: position 137 of record JAVBUB010000013.1, read on the forward strand.
GACGCGTCACTGCTCAACCCGTATCCTGGAATCCAGGCCGCATTGGCAATGTTGGAATCGGGGCCTTTCTTCCAACCCCATTGTACATTATTGCCCGTAAGTGTGGTAGAACCTGTAATGGTAATTTCTTCCCCAATATTATAGGTTGTTTTGGCGGTTGAAGCTGTTGCGTTAACCGATTCTACCGTTATTTTTACCGGACAGGTTGGAATGCCATTATACAAGGCACGGTAGTAAGTCGGATTATTGGTTGGGGCTACGGTCACATAATTATGCCTGGCATCGCCATTGGTAAAAGATGCTGTTGCCCAGTTGGCACCATCTATACTCTGTTGCCAGATATATTGGTCTTGAGTGGCTTTCGGGGTTGTTACAAATGAGGTGCTGAGTTCAGTGATTCCTCCGGTACAGATGGTCTCATTGGAGGCACGGGTGGTGGTACAATCGCTAAGTACAACCTTAGCCATTTGATTGGTAATGGTATAATGGTTCTCCGCTTTCCATGTAAATAACTGTGCTGTACGACAATTGGCACCGGGTTTCGATTGATTGATGCCTAATTCCATTTGCAGGAAACCTTCGCTCAGGTTTATCTGGTTTCCTGCAAGAGGAATCCTTACTTCCAGATCCCAATAACCCATAGGAGTAGAAGATGTCGTAACAATAGATGCTTCGGCTTGTACTTGTGTATTATGGCTATACATCTGAGACGAGGATAATTGACCTGGTTTATAGGTAAATCCATATTGTCGTGAAGTATTGTTATTACTACCACTGGCAATATATATTTCTACGGCATCATTCTTCCATGAATTATTGCTGTTTTGAGGCGTGTTATCATATACTCTTACATAAAAATACAAGTTTGAGTCATCATATACGGCGCGCCATTTACCGGCAGGATATCCTGTCCCCGAAGTAGTCGGAATACCATAATCGTTTTGACAGTCATTGGGATAATCGTTCAATCTGTGATTTACATTGATGTCTGTCCATGGGGCCATGCTCCATATGGCATCATTGTCACGACCGTCTATTACCGGGGTCGAACATACCTTGGATATGGAAAAATTACTATCGGTTAAACCACAACAGTTTTTTACGGTAATGGTTTTGGAGAGGATTTCTGCTGTTATTTTATTTTCAACGGCATAAGTAAAGACTCCGATTGGAGGAGTTATATTAATACTGCTTCCTTGTTCGGCCAATATAATGGTTTGGCCGGTTGAATGATCCGTCCGCTTCCAAATGTATAAATCAGAAGAAGAACCAATGCCACCCGCACGAAGCGTAGTTGTTACTCCTTCACAAAAATTATCTCCTTCGGAGGATATAATAGATTTCAATACGGTGATGGTTTTGGTTGCTGTTTGCCCACCACAACTTACCCAATAAGTTGCAGTTTGGTCTACGGTAACTTTTATTGTATTTGTAGTAGATGAAAGAATGGTTCCGTTTGCTCCTCCTATTCTCCACTGGTAGGTACCCGAAGTACATAAATTACTTGCCGTTAATGTTACTTCGGTACCGGGAGAAACTGTAGAAACCGGGGTGGTAGAATTACCAAATGTAGCTGTAATACTGGGCTCGGGCATACAACCGTAAACTTCTATTGATTCTATTCCTATGACTGAATTATTGCCGTTTTCAGAACGGATGATAATGGAGAAACCATCATCGTAATCATTAGTTCCATTTTCCCTGCCTATCTGAAAAGTTCCTTCCAGAACGGTATAGTCTCCATATACACGGAGATTCTCCCATTGGTGTTTTCCATTCCAGTTCCCACTAGTACTTCCATTATTAGCATTCGGACAAAGTGAATTGGTGGTAATCCATCTGCCTCCGACTATAAAATCTCCTCCCCAACTCAGATTATTGCCATTGGACTTTCCTATTTTTACTTGTATGTTATTCAATCTTTGATTGCAATCTGTTCCGCTATTGGATGAACCCACATTGCGCATTTTCACTCTCACACAATAGCTTACCTGCGACGAAGAAAATCCTCCGGTTCTGGGATTATTTAATCCTTTGATGGTATAAACAAAAGCATTTTCGGTTTGTCCTTTCCGAAAAAGAAAGATTCCATTGGTTTCCAAATTTTGCAGGGGTACACCGTTAGGACCATTTACATTCTTCGGATTTTTAGTAATGGTATAATAATTATCTGTCAGGTTACCACTAGCTGAAGTTAATCCATTTAGTTTTACTTCCTGCTGGGCTTTTCCTTCGTAAGAAATTTTCGACAAATCCCAACGGGAAGGAACGTTACCTTGTCCATTGTAAGAAAAGTTGACCCGCCCCACCAAATTATCGGGACATGCACTATTACAAGCAGCGGAAGTAGAAGGAGGATTAAATCCTTGGGCAGAAGAGTTAGCTATAAAGCCTAAAAGAAAAAGAAAAAAAAGAAACCCTTTATAAAAATGAAATTGTATTTTATTCATCATGTGGCATTTATTTTTTATCAAAACATTAGCATAGTTCATATAAATCAGCATTTTACAGGAATTAACACTCGCTCTTTATTGAGCTAATATTTGTTCTAATTAAGTGATTTTCAACCATTTTAAATAAAAAAATGAAATCTAAAACTTGTCTTTTATTTACATATCAAAAAAAACGCTTGTTTCTTATTTCAATAAAAACAAAGCTATCATTCATTTGAGTGTATTGAAAATCAACTACTTACAAAAAAAACAACCTGAATTTATATTAACATTTTTTTGCAAAAGTAAAAATAAAATCACAATAAACAAGCATTTATTCTTTATTTTAACGAAAATAGAAAGCTATAATAAGAGTATTCAGAAGAAAGTATTGAACAAGATTTAGAACCTGTTTAAATTTTGCTCGGAAAATAACATAGTAAATCTTTTGTGATAATATTTAAAACAACCGGACCTTATTGAAAAATGATATACCTTTGTATTCGAAGAAAAATAAAAACGTCATACAATAATTAATTCGGATTCCGATCCAATTTTGATTGAAAAGCCACTCATATTCATGGAAAACAAATTAAACCTTTTAGGAAAACAAACCGGATATCCCACTCAATATTTACCCGATATACTGGAAACATTCGACAACAAACATCCGGAAAACGATTACTGGGTAAAATTCAACTGCCCCGAATTTACCAGTTTATGCCCAATTACCGGACAACCGGATTTTGCCACTATTTATATTAGCTACATTCCTGATATACGAATGGTAGAAAGCAAGAGCCTCAAGTTGTACTTGTTCGGTTACCGCAATCACGGCGACTTTCATGAAAACTGTATCAATGTGATTATGAAAGATCTGATCAAATTAATGAATCCTAAATATATCGAAGTATGGGGGAAATTTACGCCTCGCGGCGGCATCAGTATTGATCCGTATTGCAACTACGGAAAGGCAGGAACTAACTATGAAAAGATGGCTGAATATCGCATGATGAATCATGATATGTATCCGGAAAAAGTTGACAACAGATAAGTAGAAAAACTAAAACAAGCCTTGGAATTCTCTTGTCTGAATTTTACTCGCATTATCCAACATATATTTTTCCAACGCGTCTATATTCTCTTTTTGAGTAAAGAGCATCTTTACCTGAAAATAATTCTCAGGATCGACTACTCTGGTATAAGCAGCTTCAGAAAACTGCAAACGGGAACCTTCCGTTTTAAACAGTTTAACCAATTGAACAATATAGGAAGTGGTAAATAGATTTTTGTGCAGCCCGTCTACACCTATAGAATCGCGCATCTTATCATTACCGGCATTCAGCATTTGATTTTTCAGATCGGCAAACTCAAGCGATTGTATTAATTCGTTTCTCTCCTGGGTTTTACTATTTACCTGACCTTTGGGTTGCTTGGATTGTACTCCGGTTATTTGGGATTTAAGATCAAAAGACGACGCGCTGCGTTGAACATCTTCTAGGGTAGATATCTCTAAACTACCATCGGCTAATACGATAGCCTGCACACGGGAACCCTGTGGTATCTCTATTTGTCCTTCAAATACAGTTTCGATACCCGAGGCATCGCGTTGCATAATTCTTAGGTAATATTCGCCTCCGGTTAGAGACCTGACATTGTAGGTACGCTGGTATTTCCCGGTTTCATCTCCGGCAAATATTGCCGAAAATAAAGAATTATCCCACATCCTTATCTGTAACGAAGAAGGTTGGTCCTGAGCATGCCCGATTATGGTAGAAAAAACAATAAAGAAAAATAAAAGAATTTTTCTCATACAGATAAGGTTGATAATTTTCCGGGTACAATATTACGATAAAAACAGTTACAAATCAACAAAAAAAGATAAAACTTATTTTTGTTACACCTATAAAGCGTATCTTTGTAAAAGAGATATTAAGTAACTGATATAATACATTTGGCTTGATATTGAAATGATATTCATAGATATTTATTGATATTAAGATATTCAAATGGACAGATTTCAGATTTGCAGAAAAAATCTTAAAACAATGTATATCGCGAAGCAAATATCAATTTATATCTACCAATATCATGAAATAAATACCTCGTATAACATCAATTCTTAATTAAAAAACGTGTCAGAAAAAAAATACATCAGCATAAAAGGAGCCCGCGTTCACAACCTGAAAAATATTGATGTGGAAATTCCACGGAATAAGTTGGTTGTGATTACCGGACTTTCGGGTTCAGGAAAATCTTCGTTAGCATTCGATACCCTTTATGCCGAAGGACAAAGACGATATGTGGAAAGCCTCTCGGCCTACGCCCGTCAGTTTTTGGGCAGAATGAGTAAACCTGAAGTAGATTACATCAAAGGTATTCCGCCCGCTATTGCCATCGAACAAAAGGTAAATACACGCAATCCCCGTTCCACGGTAGGAACCTCAACAGAAATTTACGAATACATCCGTCTGCTTTACGCGCGTGTTGGAAAAACATATTCGCCAGTCAGTGGAAAAGAGGTAAAAAAACATCAGGCCAAAGATGTGGTAGATTATGTATTAACGCTTCCCGAGAATACCCGATTTGCCATACTAGCACCTTTTGGATTCAAAGAAGACCGTACCCTTGTTCAACAAATAGAAATATTTCACAAACAAGGTTTTACCCGTTTAGAAGTAAACGATGAACTGGTAAAAATACAAGATGTTTTAGAAAATCCACAAATGCTCGATGGTATCAACGAGAAAAAAATATTGCTGATGATAGACCGTCTTGCCGTACAACTCAATGACAGCGATTTTGTAAGCCGCACTGCCGACTCTGTTGAAACAGCATTTTTTGAAGGAAACGGAACCTGTGTCCTTAAAATTTACCAGGAAGACAAGCCTGTCATCAAACATTTTTCGAAAAGATTTGAAGCCGATGGCATAACTTTCGAAGAACCCTCGGAATACACCTTTAGCTTTAATAATCCCGTAGGAGCATGCCCAACATGTGAAGGTTTCGGGAATGTAATCGGTATTGATCCCGATTTGGTAATACCCAACAAAGCGCTTTCTATTTACGATGATGCCGTAGCCTGCTGGAAAGGCGAAACCATGGGCGAATGGAAAAAACAATTAATATATAATGCCGATAAATTCAAGTTTCCGATTCATAAACCCTTTTATCAACTAAGCAAAGAAGAGAAAGAATTACTTTGGGCTGGAAATCAATATTTCGGAGGTATCAACGCCTTTTTTAAATTCCTGGAAGAAAACCAATATAAAATACAATATCGCGTGATGCTATCGCGCTACAGAGGTAAAACCATCTGTCCCGAATGTCACGGCAGCCGTTTAAAAAAACAAGCACAATATGTAAAAATAGGTGGAAAAGCCATTACAGAACTCGTGTTGATGCCTGTTTCCGAACTCAAAGAGTTTTTTAATAACCTCAAGTTAAGCGAACACGAATCTATTGTCGCCAACAGATTGTTGATAGAGATTAATAAACGAATTCAATTTCTGCTTGATGTTGGTTTGGGATACTTAACCCTGAACCGGTTATCCAATACACTTTCTGGTGGAGAAAGTCAGCGCATTAACCTTACCACTTCGCTAGGTAGTAGCTTGGTGGGATCACTTTATATTCTCGACGAACCCAGCATTGGACTTCATAGCCGTGACACCCATTTGCTCATTAAAGTATTGAGGCAATTGAAAGCTTTAGGCAATACCGTTATTGTAGTAGAGCATGACGAAGAAATTATACGGGCGGCCGATTATATTATCGATATAGGCCCTGATGCCGGACGATTGGGTGGAGAAATTGTTTTCGAAGGAAAGGCCTCCCCTAGCCCCTCCGAAGGAGGGGAACAGTTCTCCCCCCTCGGGGAAGCTAAAGGGGGCTACACCCTCAAATACTTATCCGGAGAAGAAAAAATAGAAATTCCAAAACAACGCCGGAAATGGAATAACTATATAGAAGTGGTAGGAGCTTCAGAAAATAACCTTCAAAATATTGACGTTAAATTTCCATTGAATGTTATGACTGCCGTAACAGGAGTCAGCGGTTCCGGGAAATCATCGTTGGTGAGGACTGTATTTTACCCTGCCCTCAAAAAATATTACGGAGGAGTATCCGACCGTACCGGAAACTTCGCCATGCTGAGAGGAAGCATGAAGTTGGCTTCGGACATCGAATTTGTGGATCAAAATCCTATCGGCAGGTCATCGCGTTCCAATCCCGTTACCTATGTAAAAGCGTATGACGAAATACGTAAACTTTATTCCGAGCAGCAACTATCCAAGCAAATGGGCTACACACCGGGACATTTCTCCTTCAACATAGAAGGCGGACGCTGCGAAGAATGCCAGGGCGAAGGAACCATTACGGTAGAAATGCAGTTCATGGCCGATCTTACCCTGGAATGCGAATGCTGTCATGGTAAAAGATTCAAAGCCGATATTCTGGAGGTGCTTTATAAAGGCAAAAATATTTACGATATCCTGGAAATGACTGTGAGCGAAGCTATCGACTTTTTCCAGTCCGGATCGGGAAATACAGAGAAAAAAATATCCAAAAGATTGCAAACGCTTGAAGATGTAGGGTTAGGTTATGTTAAACTGGGACAGTCTATCAGCACATTATCCGGCGGAGAAAGTCAACGGGTAAAATTGGCCTCTTTCTTGGGACTGGAAAAACCGGAACCTACCATTTTTATTTTTGACGAACCTACTACCGGATTACATTTTCATGATATCAAAACACTGATGAAAGCTTTTGACGCATTGATTTCGAGAGGACATACCGTAATTGTAATTGAACACAACATGGATGTGATTAAATGTGCCGACCATGTTATTGACCTTGGTCCCGAAAGCGGCGATAAAGGAGGATATATCGTAGCCGAAGGCACACCCGAAGAAATAGCCAAAAATGAAAAATCAATAACAGGTAAGTTTTTAAAAGAAAAATTATAATTGAGTATATATCCAAAATCAACTAAATCATTTTAAGTAATTATAGTAATAAAATTGTAATTAGCCTTCGGCGTAATTTATTGTCAATTAACCACGATTAATAACAATCAATACTTAATCCGAACTAATTACTGCCAAATATTTGTCAAACAATTCCATGAAAACCATTCAAATTCTCAATAAAACATTCTCGCTTTCAATTTCTGAAAGCGCCATTCTACAAGCAGTGAAATTAGTTGCGGATAAAATGAATAAAGATTTGAATGGGAAAAATCCGGTTTTTCTGAGCGTTTTGAATGGAGCTTTTATGTTTACTGCCGATTTACTCAAAAATATCAACATCCCTTGCGAAGTTTCCTTTATTAGACTTTCATCTTACGAAGGCACCAATTCAACAGGAAAAGTAAAAGAACTGATGGGATTATCCTGTGATATCAAAAACCGTACGGTAGTTATTCTTGAAGATATCATCGACAGCGGACTTACCATGCAAGCATTGATAAACACTTTGAAACAATATGAACCCGAAAGCATACAAATTGCTTCGATGTTTGTTAAGCCGGATTGCCTGATTGTAAAAGACCTGTCAATACAATATATCGGAATGGAAATTGATAATGACTTTATAGTAGGCTATGGTCTTGATTACAATGAATATGGCCGTAACCTGAAAGAAGTATATAAATTAGCATGACTTTAATTATCAATTGTTAATTGTTAATTGACCAAATTGTATTTTCTTTGTACTCTTATTCTAAAACATGTAAACAATAAAAAAATAAAGACAATGACTAACGTAGTAATTTTTGGAGCACCTGGATCAGGCAAAGGAACTCAAAGTGAATTAATTATCAAAAAATATGGATTAGACCATATCTCAACCGGCGACGTATTAAGAGCCGAAATGAAGAATCAAACAGAACTGGGAAAAATAGCCGAAGGTTATATTTCTAAAGGACAATTGGTTCCGGACGAATTAATTATTGATATGCTGGCCAAAGTACTTGATAGCAAAAAAGATTCTAAAGGAGTTATTTTTGATGGTTTCCCCAGAACTATTCCACAAGGCAAAGCGTTGGATAATATGCTGAAAGAAAGAAACACACAAGTAGATGTTGTTGTTAGCCTTGATGTAAATGAAGCAGAATTGATCGACCGTTTATTGAAAAGAGGACAAATGTCCGGCCGTTCCGATGATAACCTGGAAACCATCAAATCTCGTTTGGATGTTTACCACGGGCAAACATCTCCATTGAAACAATACTACACCGAACAAGGAAAACTAGCTCCAATTAAAGGTGTTGGTACCATTGAAGATATTTTCGAAAGAATAGCAAAAGCAATTGATGCTGTAAAATAATAAAAAGTTTTAAGTAGTAAGTTTTAAGTTATAAGATACCGACCTTTAATCCTTATAACTTAAAACCAATAACTTATAACTAAAAGCTTATAACTAAACCATGGCCGAAACAAATTTTGTCGACTACGTAAAAATATTCTGTGCATCCGGAAATGGAGGAGCAGGTTCCGCCCACTTTCACAGGGAAAAGTATATCCCAAAAGGAGGTCCCGACGGTGGCGATGGGGGCCGTGGAGGGCATATCATCCTTCGGGGTAACAGAAATTACTGGACGCTTATCCATTTAAGATACGCGCGTCACGTTTATGCCGGACATGGAGAATCGGGAAGCCGTAGCCGCAGTTTTGGGAAAGACGGCGAAGACAAGATAATAGAAGTTCCGTTGGGAACTGTTGCCTACGATGCCGAAACAGGAGAATTCCTGGCAGAAATAACCGAAGACAAGCAAGATCTCATCCTGCTAAAAGGAGGAAGAGGCGGACAGGGCAACTGGCATTTCAGAACCTCTACCAACCAAACTCCACGCTATGCACAACCAGGTGAGCCGAAACAAGAAAAAGCGGTTATCCTTGAGCTTAAAGTATTAGCAGATGTCGGACTGGTAGGCTTTCCCAATGCCGGAAAATCAACGCTACTTTCGGTAGTCTCGGCCGCCAAGCCTAAAATAGCCAATTATCCGTTTACCACCTTGGTGCCGAATTTAGGAATCGTAGAATACCGGGATAACAAATCATTTGCCATGGCCGATATCCCCGGTATCATAGAAGGTGCCAGCGAAGGAAAAGGACTTGGGTTACGTTTTCTTCGCCATATTGAACGTAATGCCATATTGCTTTTCTTAATTCCGGCTGACAGCAAAGACTTGAAAAAAGAATATGAGATTTTGCTTAATGAATTATCGCAGTTCAATCCCGAACTAGTTGATAAGAAAAGAATATTGGCCATTTCCAAAAGCGATATGCTGGATGCTGAGCTTATGGATGCCATGAGAGCTGAATTACCTGCTGATATTCCTACTGTCTTTATCTCGGCTGTCAGCGGGCAAGGTATATCAGAACTGAAAGACATACTTTGGGCTGCTGTAAGCAAAGAAAAAGAAAAACCAACCATTATTTCTCACCGCCCTCTGGATATAAAACATATTCCTAAGGACGACGAAGGCATTGAAATCGAAGAAGAGGAAGAATATGACGATGAATTCGAAGACAATGAATTTTACTATGATGAGGATGAAGATTAAATAAATTAAAATGCCTGTTTATAGAATTTAAACAGGCATTTTAATTAACTTCGTCTTCCTTTCCAATCGAACTTACCAAACAACCCGGATATCGCCGTTGTTATAACATAAAACGGATAAATAAGACTCAACGGAAATACCCAACGTAACAATTGGCTTGACCGGACAAACCTTCCGAAAGAAAAAAGCAATATCCTGTCCACAATTATTTTAACGAGGAAAATAAACGCAAAAGGTATCCAATAAGAAGAGTTGACAAAAATAGCCAGCACAAGATTTAAAATAATAACAAAGGATACTCCGAATACCGACAAAGCCGATAAAATAACATCTCTGTCTCTATAAGAAGAACTCTTTGACACCCATCTTTTCCGTTGGTTGAAAAACTCTGAAACACTATTGCTTGGAGCTGTAAAAACAACAGCTTTATCTGACTTGAGATAAGAAATCTTTCCCTTTTTCTTTTTAATGCTCATCATTAAAAACATATCATCCCCGGAAAGCTTCTGATGCTTTAGGTTAGCACTATTATTATCCCATGCTTCTCTTGTAAATGCCATATTGGCACCATTGCACATAATAGGAAATCCTGCACAAGCCGCACCTGCGGTAGAAGCCTGCAAACTCATAAATTCCAGCGCCTGCATTTGCCGGAAAGCCGTATTATCAAAAGTCATCACAACAGGCGCTATGATCATATCCGGATGATTTTCTTCATAAAAATCGGCTATCGTTTCAATCCAGCACTGATGCGGCACACAATCTGCATCCGTACAAACAATCAAAGAACCTGTACTATTGGCAATGCCTTCTATTAAAGCATTCTTTTTGCCTTCGCCTGCCGCGCGAATAACCGAAATATGTTTTTTCCCTGTAATGTAATCAGAAATCACCGAAAAGGAATGATCTATAGAATGATCATCAACCAGAATAACCTCTATATACTGATAAGTCTGTTTCTCCAATGCTTGTAACAATCGCAGAATATGAACCGACTCATTCCTCAATGGTACAACAACAGAAACAAGAAAAGGCATATCTGCCCTACTCTCACCATGAAAAAAAGGCATTCGGTTCCAACCTATTATAAAAATAAGAATAAAAGCGGCATATAAAACGCAAAGGAAATAAGAAGCGATTAAAATCATCTTTTGCTTATTTTTTATAAATACAACTGTCTTTACAATCCTTATTATGAACAATTTTAATATGATTACTCTCTATCATCTTTTCTAGTTCTTCTAACAATGCCCTTTCCTGACTATCAAGTATACCATCTTCATAAGCTATTTCCATCATCAATTCATAATCATGATGAGTTATTTCATGATATTGAATGGCATTTTCAATAGTTTTTCTCAATTCTAAGGCACTTTTACTAACTTTATATTTATCTTCCATCTTTAAACCGTTATTTCTTATTTTTAAAAACAAACAAATGTATAAAAAGTTACATAGTAAAGGTCTTATTTTTAGCAAAATTTGAGGTTTTTTCCTTCTTTTTTATTATCTTTGTGTAATATATTGATTGCTATCAAATGAAAAAAACATTTACAATTACCATATTCTTTCTCCTTTATATTTTTTTTCAGGCAAATGCCGCTCCCGCTAAAAAAGGGTTGCAAACCGATATTTTGCCCGACAGTACTTCTATTTCATTTTTTGTTTATGGAGACGAAAAATACCATTATGTTGTTTCCCCCGATGGCTATGTGCTACTGAAAAATGAAGACGGACATTATGTTTACGCGGAAAAAGACGCAAAAGATTACCTGGTAGCAGGGCCTATTGTTGCACATGATGAAGAAAACAGGACACAAGAGGAAGTTTCTTATTTAAAAACTATTTCTACTTTTTTAGAATATCATCCTGAACAGATTGCTATTTTTCTTGAAACAAATAATAAACAAACATCAAAACTAAAGAGTAAATCATTTTCAATACTTTCTGGGGAAAATACAAATCCATATGCACAAAAACACAAACGTAATCTGGTTATTCTGGTTCAGTTTGCCAATTTATCGTTTACAGAAAGTAATGTAGTCACTAAGTTCAACAACTTGCTAAACCAGGAAGGATATAATTACAACGGTGCCACCGGAAGTGTACGCGATTACTTTATAGAAAGTTCTTTTGGAGCTTACCAGCCGACTTTCGATGTAGTAGGTCCTTATACTTTACCTCAAAATATGGTATACTATGTAGGTAATAATCGTCAAATGGTTATTGATGCCTGTAAAAAAGCAGATGATAATGGAGTTGATTTTTCATTGTATGCTACAAACAACGACCCTTATGTAGACAATGTTTGTATCATCTATGCAGGAAATAATGGCGCCGATGCCGGAGGTGCACGCATTTGGCCACATTTTGATCATTTAAGCAACACAAACACAATGTTTGATGAAAAAATTATTTATAATTACATTTGTACTTCCGAACTAAAGGCAAAAACTAAAATACCTCTTATTAGCGAATTATGTGGGATAGGCACATTTACTCACGAATTCTCTCACTTATTCGACATCCCTGATTTATATAATACGGACAATAGCTCTGTTTTTTGTCTTGATGAATGGGATATTATGGACTATGGCTTATATTCCAACGAAGGAAATACACCCCCTACTTTTTCTGCTTATGAACGCTTTTATATGGGCTGGTTAACACCTGAGATTTTATCTGCTTCTCAAGCAAATGTAACATTACCGAACCTGATAGACAGCAACAAAGCCTTTATAATAGCGGGATCTACTCCTAATATGAACGGATACAAACCGAGTCCTAATGAATTCTTTTTACTCGAAAACAGGCAGATGGAAGGGTCAGACGCTTATTTGCCCAATCATGGAATGCTGATTTGGCATATCAATTACAATCAAAGCAATTGGGATAAAAATACTACCAACAATTATACACCACAAAGAGTGTATATTGTCCCTGCCGACAGGATTCATAGTAGTATGACAAAAGAAGGAGACCCATTCCCCGGCACTTCGGGGCAAACGTCTTATATCCCTACATTGTGGGATAATTCGATTCTGAACGTATCTATTAGTGATATCTCTGAGCATAACGCAGTCATTACGTTTAACTTCAAGAATAACTCTGATGTTGGATATAAACCGAAAAAAAATAACTCCATTAGCATATGGCCTGCCAATAATACACTATACATTTCGGGCATAGAAGAAAAAACACAGCTCAAAATAATACAAGCAGACGGAAAAACAATACAAGTTAAAACATTAACCGACTCCTTGAATGAAATATATATTCCCGAAACAGGAATATATATCGTACAGCTAGCCTCCAAAAACACAACTTTTTCTGCAAAAGTTGTTATTACAAAACCATAAAATAGGTCTTCTGTGGAAGATAATCATAAAAATGAAAAAAATATCTATCCTCATATTATTTTTTCTTTTGTTGTTATGCCATGGAACAAATGGGGCACCTATGGTCAGGGATCTTCATACAGAATCTTTGCCGGATGGAAGTTCTATTTCATATTACTCAAACGGAGACGAGCGGCTTTATTACACTCTTTCGCCAGACGGATACGTATTGATGAAAAATGAGAATGGTTATTATACTTACGCACAAAAAGATGACAAAGACTATTTAGTTGCAGGAAACATTGTTGCTCATGATGAAAAAGACCGGACAAAAGAAGAAATCTCATATTTAAAAACAATAACTCCTTATTTAACCTATCACCCGGATCAGTTACCGAAATGCCTTGATAATATTGAAAAAACAAGCTTTAAGGCACAATCGTTATATGCTTCTTCAGATAATAATACCAACCCTAATTCACAAATGCATAAAAGGAACCTCGTTATCCTGGTTGAACCTTCAGATGTTTCATTTACAATAGAAAATCCGGTAGAAAAATTCCATAATTTACTTAATGAAGAAGATTATAACTACAACGGGGCAACCGGCAGTGTACGCGATTATTTTATAGAAAGTTCTTCCGGAGCTTACCAACCCGATTTCGATGTGATTGGCCCCTATAAAGTATCCTCTCCTACATCTTATTACGCACGCAATGACAATTTCAATATGCCCGAAATGGTCATCGAAGTCTGCCAGAAAGCATGTGAAGATGGAGTCGATTTTTCTCTTTATGCTACCAACAACAACCTTTATGTAGATAATATCTGCATTATTTATGCCGGTAAAAATAAAGCGGAAACAGGAGGAGGAAGTTACATACATCCATACAATGGAAAAGTAGAAGAGGTTTTAGCCTGTAATGGAAAAATAATCAGCAACTTTATGTGTACATCCGAGTTGCGTATGGTAAATACAAATACTACCGAGATTTGCGGAATAGGAACTTTTGTGCATGAATTTTCTCACATATTAGGTTTACCCGATTTTTATTATACCGGTATCGGCAGCGCGTTTTGTTTAGACGAATGGGATGTTATGGATTACGGATTGTATTCGAACAAAGGCCGTACCCCACCTTCTTTTTCTTCTTACGAAAGATTCTTTATGGGATGGCTGACTCCAGAAATTCTGACAGATGCAACAACAAACATAACGCTTCCAGAACTAATTTCCAGCAACAAAGCATATATTATTTCCAAAAGCACACCCGATTTAAACGGATACAATCCTGCCCCAAATGAATTCTTTCTATTGGAAAACAGGCAACAAAAAGGATCCGATGCTTATTTACCTAATCATGGAATGATTATCTGGCATATTAATTACGATAAAAATTCCTGGAATAAAAATATTGTCAATAATGGCACTCCACAAAAAGTATATCTTGTTCCGGCAGATGGCTCACACACCAGCGGAAGCAAAGGAGGCGATTCTTTTCCCAACACTTCAAAAAAAGATTATTATTCTCCGTTTTTGTGGGATAATACGAACTTAGACAAACCAATAACGAACATTACCGAAAGCAATGAAATTATCATATTTAATTTCGGTAATAATGCATTCAGCGAATTGGAATCTGCAAATACTAATGCCATAAATGTATGGTCAATAAATAATACATTATTTATTTCTGGAATAAAAGAAGAAACGAAACTTCAAGTGATCGGAATAGATGGAAAAATAATACAAGAAAAAATATTAACTGGTACTTTTAATGAGTTACATATCCATAAAACAGGGATTTATATTATGCAATTGAAATCTGCAAACTATTCATCTTCATTCAAAATTTTCTTATCCAATAATTAAATTTACTAAAAATCAGCACATTAAATCAAACATAGAAAAAATTATATAAAAAATAGCCGGAATATTTTGGAGGATAAAAAAAAGGTTGTACATTTGCATCCGATTTCAATGAAAATGAGGTCCATTCGTCTATCGGTTAGGACGCCAGGTTTTCATCCTGGAAAGAGGAGTTCGATTCTCCTATGGACTACTAATTAAGTAAAAAGAATTTCACGATGGCAAATCATCAATCATCCATAAAAAGGATAAGACAAGCAGAAAAAAGAAAATTGCACAATAGATATTATGCAAAAACTGCGCGTAACGCTGTAAGAAAATTACGTTCATTAGATAATAAACAAGAAGCGGCAGAGTTACTTACTAAAGTGAGTTCTATGTTAGATAAATTGGCTAAGAAAAATGTAATTCATAAAAACAAAGCCAGTAATTTAAAATCTAAATTATCTCAAAAAGTAAATAAATTGTAATTTAAAAATTACAAAAATAAAGATATAAAGTCTTTCTCTATTGAGGAAGACTTTTTTGTTATTTTCATATCCAAATTCTTAATTGTTTATTACTTTTGTTGAAAAATAAATATAAGAATGGCTAAGCGACCCAAATCGGGCATACAAAAATGGGCTGAAGAAGATAGACCACGTGAAAAAATGATACAAAACGGGGCAAGAACATTATCTAATAGTGAACTTCTTGCTATTTTAATTGGCTCCGGTAACCGGCAAGAATCGGCAGTTGAACTCTCCCGCCGCATATTGCATCAGGCAGGAAATAACCTGAATGAACTCGGAAGATTATCGATCCTGGATCTAAAATCCAAATTCAAAGGAATAGGAGATGCTAAAGCTGTTTCTATTGTTGCTGCACTGGAACTTGGAAGGAGAAGAAAAGAATCGGAAGTTGATAAAAAAATACAGATCAAATGCAGTGCAGATATATTTGATGCTTTCTATCCTACACTTGCCGATTTACCACACGAAGAATTCTGGATTCTGCTTTTAAATAGATCCAATACCGTTATTCTTAAAGCAAAAATCAGTCAAGGAGGAGTTGATAGTACTGTTGTTGATGTGAGAATAATATTGAAAATGGCACTAGAAAAATTGGCGGTGGGAGTTGTTGTTTGCCATAATCATCCTTCTGGGAATTTAATTCCCAGCAAATTAGATCTTGATATAACAAAAAAACTAGAAAATGCTTGTAAATCCATTGACATATTTCTTCACGATCATTTAATTCTTTCAAACGAAAATTATTACAGTTTTGCAGACGAAGGACTTATTAAACATGAAAAGCAACTATCAATATAAAAGAATAGCCATCAAGATCGGCAGTAACGTTCTGACTTTATCCGATGGAACACTGGATGTAAAAAGAATGTCCGCTTTGGTTGAGCAAATATCCAAACTACATCAGGAAGGCATTGAAATTATTCTCATTTCATCGGGAGCTGTGGCATCGGGAAGAAGTGAGCTGAAACTTGATAAAAAACTTGACCCTGTTTCGGCACGACAGCTATTTTCGGCCGTAGGGCAAGCAAAACTTATCAACCATTATTATGAAATGTTTCGTAAGCATGACATTTTTTGCGGACAGGTACTCACTACCAAAGAAAGTTTAGGTTCACGCAACCACTATTTGAACCAACGCAACTGCATGAGTGAAATGCTCTCCTATAAAGTCATTCCGATTGTAAACGAAAACGACACCATTTCGGTTACAGAACTCATGTTTACCGATAATGATGAACTTTCCGGACTTGTTGCCACCATGATGGGGATGGAAGCCTTAATTATACTGAGCAACATTGATGGTATTTACAATGGCAATCCCAACGATCCGAAATCTGAAGTGATCCGCGAAATTAAGCCATCAGATAATCTGTCTCAATACATACAAACCTCTAAATCGTCTTTCGGACGTGGTGGTATGCTTACCAAAACAACTATTGCCCAGAAAGTAGCCGACGAAGGTATTACCGTTATCATTGCCAATGGTAAACGCGATAATATTTTGCCAGATTTATTGAAAGAA
>JAVBUB010000115.1:0-4419 GCA_031555675.1 Paludibacteraceae bacterium
CGGTTGAAGCATAGGTGGAAAACAGTTCTACATCCCATTTCTTTTGAATGCGTTCTCCAATAACATTCAGTTCAAGGTTCTCATTCCGGATGTTTTCGCCGATGCAAAGAATTTTCTTAACACTCGATTTTTGGTAATCTATATTGTTTTGTTCTGCATATTCTATCAGTTTAAGAATAAACGACGGAACAGCTACCAATACAGTTGTGTTCATCCTGAAAATGGTATCCCACTGCATGGATGGTACTCCAGGGCCTGTTCTGATAACAGCGGCTTCCATCATATGTGCACCTTGGTAATAGGCCATACCAGCCATAAATTGTTTGTCGAGGGTAAGCGCCAGCTGGATTACATCGTTTTCATTGAGTTCCATGGCACGAAAAGATAACAGCTCGTTGTACGACAACCTGTTCAGGTCTTTTTTTGTTAGTCCTACCACAACAGGCGAACCCAGCGTTCCCGAAGTAGAAGTATATTCAACAATCTTCTGCGGCGAAACACATAAAAAATCCTGATTATACAATTGAATGTCGCGTTTGGTTGTAGGCGGAATAAATTTTAGCTGTTCAATTGTTTTAATTTTATTAATGTCAATCCGGTTCGATTTAAAAAGTTGCTTGTAGAATTTGCTGTGCTGATTGGCATACTGTAATAACTGTTGCAACTTTTCTTGTTGTATCGCTTTAATTTCGGCTAATGGCAACCTGTCCATGTCTACTTGCTCTTTCATTATTTGGTAGCTTTTTTCTTACAATCTTCAATTTGTCCTAATATTCTGTCCTTCTCTTTTTTGTTGGAAATTTCTTTTTGCAACGCTTGAAAATAATATTTTTCGGCTTGTTTGTATTCCTTTTTGTCGAAATAAAGATTGCCGATATGTTCATAGGTGTAAAAATAATTTGGATTTAGTTTAATCAAGGAGTCTGCTACATCTGTGGATTCTACTTTTAATAAAGATTTAAAAGCGGTATATGTTTTTATTTGATTGTTGATAAAAGCGGTATCGGCCGCAATTTTTTGCTTCTGATTGGAAACTCCTTGTTTCGAAGGTAGTTTTTTCAAATTAAAAATACTATCCAAATTGTAAGCAATAAATTCGCCACATTGAAATGGTGCCGTTGAAACCCACATGGTATGGGTTTCGGGCTGAAATACCACAGAATGGTGTGCAATGAGCTGGTTAATACTCTTTTCGTTTCCTAAACCGATATCCGCGTCACTTTTACCTTTTATATCACGAAGATAACGAACCATATTTTCGGGAGTAAATGGTTCTTTTTTGAGCGAATCTGCCAGAGAACATAAAATAGTGCTGCAACACATGCCGGATATAACCGGATATTGTTGCATGAGTAGTTCCTCCATTCTGTCATGTCTGTATCCTGAAGCAGTTTCGTTATATACTTGCCGGGAAAAGAAACCGGGTGATTGAAAGTGATTGGTACAGATTAAATAATTATCGTCAATAGAATATACAGCCGATTCTTCGGGTTTTTTTTCTATTGAAATAGTTTTGCGATCGGCTGCGGAGGCAATGATAAATTGTTCCGAAACAAATGTCTTACGCTTGTTGGCAATGGCAACAGCTTCGTCGATATTACGGGCGTATTGCAATATTTCCCGGGCTACAATAGAAACGGGTGTTGCGGAGCTAAGCGGAATATCGGTTGGAGCAGCATTAAGCACAATGGCCAATCCGTGTTCATTCATTCCCGAAACAACTCCCATCATACCTCCCCATGAAATAAAAGCATGTTTATATCCGGAAGTGGGATTCATAAAGACAACCATTTTGTTTTTGGCAAAATCGTCGCCCACATAAAAGTCAAAATTACGGCCTAATAACAATAAACTGTCTGCGGTGTAATTATCCCATACGCCAATGGCCGAACAGCCTACAAAGCCCATTACCTGTACGGCATGTCCAATGTCGTGTGCTCCGTGGTAGTTGAGCATGCGTTGATATGGATTGCCAATATAATTATATTCGGAAGAGGCGTATTTTGACTCTGCGTAGATTTCTTCTTTGTATTCTTCATTAATGTAATCGCCCAGATTCCGGTTATAAATGCCAATAAACATACGTAGAAAGTGAACCATGGATTTTGATGGAATCATTTCATATATCTGTTTAACAAAGGCTTCTTCCTGAAACCGGATCAGGTCTTTGGCCAAGGCTCCGGTAACACTGCCCCGGTGTAATGCATCTCCTTCTACGTACATTTCCCATAAACCGGCATCGTTTCTCAATAGCCAGGAGTTGTTGCAGGCATAGAAATTGGTATCCACAGTTTCCCGTTCCAGCATTTGCACCGATGTGTTTTTGGGCAAAGTAGGGCGGTAGAATGCCGATTGAATACAAAAAACAATCAACCAAATGATTAACAAAGTTGGTATGGCAATTAATATTTTCTTTTTTCGAGTCATGTAGTAATAATTATAAGGTCTAAAGAATAAAGTTTTACGTAGTACGTTTTACGTTATACGTTTTTGAGACATCAATATCCAATATACGTAAAACTTAGAACGTACAACGTATAACTTAAAATAAAGGTTTAAAATAAACATTCTAGATTTAATATCTTATCTTTTTATCTCATCCAATAACACATTAATATCCACCAGTGCGCTACAGGTCATTAACGAACTGATTGCCACTCCCAGTATTCCGTGCATGTTCAGATTTTGTCCGGTAAACAGCAGGTTGGAAATTTTAGATTGATGAGGAATAAAAGTCTTCATCGGTTCGTTGTAATCTTTGCTGATACCATAAATGGAGCCTTCTATAGTACCTGTATAGTCACGATACGTTAAAGGAGATACAGTATGTATTTTTTCTATCTGACTTTTGAATCCGGGATATTTTGTTTCTACCAATGATAATAACTGTTCGGCTTTTTCGGCTTTAAAATCTTCGTATTCTTGTCCCCTGTTACCCTTGGTAAAAGCGGTATTACATGTATCTTCCCATTTCTTCATATTGCCAAAGCTAAAATAGGTCATGATGCTGATGGCGCGACAACCGTCTTTATCTGCGGCGGGAAACATCACAAATGTATTCGGGAAGTTATCGTTGTTATAATCCCAGGAATTCTCTATATTATAATGATAATGGTTGTATGTGGCCAATTCGGGACGCGATTCTTTCATCTTGGCATTTACTATAAATACACTGTAAGAATGTTCAAAGCTTCTGTAGCGTTTGTAAAAAACCTGGCGAAACATGTTGGTTTCCGTCATGTTGATGGTAGTGGTAGGATCGATAGCAGAAATAATTTTATTGGCAGTAAAGATTTCTCCGTTTTTGGCCTGTACTTTTTTAATGCTTCCTCCTTCTTCTACCAGTTTGGAAACTTCCATGGAGGTAAGAATTTCGCCACCATTCTTTTTAATGATTTTTTCCAACGCGGTAGCCAATTGACTTCCTCCTCCTACCAATCGCCATGCTCCTTCTATGTAGCTATTGATGATAAGAGCATGAATATAGAATGGTGTTTTCTCTTTTATTCCGGCATAAAGTAAGTTAGTTCCGGCCAATACGCTTTGCAATTTCTGATTGGAAGTACAAGACGCAATTTCATCGTACGCGCCCAGTCCGATAACATCGAGTTTGGTTTCGAAACTTCCGTTTTCCAGGCGATAAAGTGGAAATCTATCACAAACGTATTGCATCTTTTTGCAATAATCTTCTATGCCTTGACGTTCGGTCGGAAATTTTTCGGACAATGTTTCAATGAAATTCTCATATCCTTGGGCATAA
The DNA here is from genome assembly GCA_031555675.1 of Paludibacteraceae bacterium. GTDB lineage: Bacteria > Bacteroidota > Bacteroidia > Bacteroidales > Paludibacteraceae > JAISJU01. Next base: position 3,761 of record JAVBUB010000115.1, read on the forward strand.
CGGTATGTGTTGGGATCGTCAACATAAGTAATGCGCTCGAAACCGTTGGGGTCCATTTGCATCAACTTTAGTTCGGGTAATATGCCTAAATAATTGAATATTTGATAGAGCGTTTGACCTTTACCCATACTGCCGATATAATGCACTCCGGTGTCGAATATAGTTCCGTCGCGGTGGTAAGATTGCAGGCAACCTCCAATTTTCGGATTCTTTTCTAGAATGCAAACATGATAGCCATTTTTGCTTAATATGGCTCCGGTAAGTAAGCCTCCTAATCCGCTACCGATTATTAAAACGTCATATTTCATTATGATTGATGTAATTTTAAATTTAAGTTAAATCCTTAGAGAATGTCTAAAATATTTTAACCACAAAGGACACAAAGTTTAAAACAAAGAGCACAAAAAATATAATTGATTTTCATTCCTTTGTGTCCTTTGCGAAAATTCTTTGTACTCTTAGTGGTAAAGAATTTTGACTTTTATACAAACTAAGAATGATCAAAGTTTTACCTTTTTAAAATCAATAATTTATTTGTTTTTAAATCGTCATTGTCTATTACTTCCGATTGCAAACCAATAGAGTTGGCATATTTTATCAACCGGCTGAACGACACAAATTCGAGTGCGTTTTTCGTTTTATTAAAGCCAAAGATTTTA
>JAVBUB010000122.1:0-11726 GCA_031555675.1 Paludibacteraceae bacterium
TAGGCTGATTGAATCCATAACAGATTGATCCACTGTGAAAAATAAGCCCGATGTTATGATGGCCGAAAACATAATGGTAAAAATAACGTAATAACGAAACTCTTCATTAAAAATGAGTTTATTGTATTTACCTGTTGCCAAATAATAGTAAAGGGCAAAGTTCACACCGGCCAGAAACATGAATATAGTCAACACATAATTGATAGGTGTAGAGTTCCAATAAGCAATATTGGCTGTTTTGGTAGAAAATCCTACGGTCGAAACAGTTGAAAATGCATGGCAAACAGCATCAAAAATATCCATTCCTGCAACAACAAGAGCTATGGTTTCTATTAATGTAAAAGACGTGTATATAATAATAAGCCAGATAATCGAATTGCCAATCCGGGGATGCATTCTATCGAAATGAAAAGAAACGGGCTCATTGGCAGAACGCTTCACTCCTCCGATACCCAATACCGGCAAAATAAACAGCGAAAGTACAATGAAGCAAATACCTCCCAGCCATTGTGTACTGCTCCGCCAGAAAAGTAATCCGTGCGACAGGTTTTCTACATTGGTTAATATGGTAGAACCTGTGGTGGTAAATCCGGAAATAGTTTCAAAGAAAGCATCGGTAAAAGAAGGAATGGCTCCGGAAAGTAAAAAAGGGAGTGTACCGAATAGCGACAACACAACAAATAAGGAAGTAAAAAATACGTAAGACTCACGGGTTGGTAGTTTTCCTTGCTCTTTTTTTGTGCAATAAAAAGACAAAATACTTACTAAAAATGTGATAATAGCAGAAATGGCGATGTATAAAGCATCTTTCTCCATGTGACATAAAGAAACAACAGAGGCTACCAGCATCAGCATGCTTTCGATAAGCAAAAACACACTCAATGTTTTAATGATAAGCTTTATATTGAAATTTCTAATCATTTTGTAGAAAATCGATCAATTAAAATATTTTTCTATTTTCCTTATTTTGGAGGAATAGCAGAATACAATAATACGATCGTCGGCTTGTATATGCGTATCACCGGTAACAATAACCCCTTTGCCATCGCGGATAATACCACCAATATTGAGATCGTGCGGTAATTTTAATGTTTTTACCGGACCTTTGGTTATTTTGGATTGTGGTTTTACTATAAACTCAATTACATCTACCTCTACGTTGGTCAAAGATTTGATATCGGTAACATCGGCATCGAGGGTTAGCTGATAAATGTAATTGGCTGCAATAAGTTTTTTATTGATGATTGTACCGATATCCAGGTTTTCGGCCAAAGCGATGTAATCAATATTTTCGACTTCGGCTATTGTTTTTTTAACTCCATAGCGTTGCGCTGCCAAACAAGCCAGTATATTAGCTTCCGAGTTTCCTGTAACGGCCACAAAGGCGTCCATATGGTGTATTCCTTCTTCTTTCAGAAGTTCCAAGTCGCGCCCATCGGCATTAATAACAAGCGTATCATCCAGTTTTTCCAATACTTGATAGGCTTTTTCCCGATCTTTTTCTATGATTTTAACCGACATGGAATCCGGAAGGTATTGGCATGTTTTCAGGGCAATACGGCTACCGCCCATCATCATCACATTGTTGATTTCTACTTCTTCTTTTCCTGCCAAATCACGCACATAAGTTACATCATCATGTGTTGTCATGAAATAAACAGTATCATTGGCTTTTATTTCATCTTCTCCCTTAGGTATAAGGGTCATAGATCTTCGCTTAATGGCCACTACCCTCACACGGCTATTATCCAGGAACTGTGTATCAAATTTTTTATTAATAATAGGGGCATTGCCTCTTACTTTAATACCGATAAGTACTAATTCACCTCCTTGAAATTCTTGCCATTGCCTTACCCAATTACGCTTGAGAGAACTCACTATTTCTTTGGCTGCCAACATTTCGGGGTAAATCAGGTGATCGACTCCCAATCTTTTGAAAAACTCCCTGCTAACAGGTAATAAATATTCGTAGTTGTCGATACGCGCTACTGTAGTAACAGCACCCATATTGGTAGCAAGCATACAGGCGGTCATGTTCTTGCTTTCTTCGGGAGTTACGGCAATAAAAAGGTCGGCACTGCTTACTCCGGCTTCTTTGAGGTCTTTAAGCGAGGTTGGACTTCCTTTTATGGTCATCAGGTCATAATTGGATTCCAAGGGACGTAATTTTTCTTCGTTTTCGTCGATCAAAATAATGTCCTGACTTTCGTTGGCAAGCATTTTTGCCAAATGTGTACCAACTTCACCTGCTCCGGCAATGATTATTTTCATGATTAAAAAAATTCAAAATTCAAGATAAATATTTAGAGACTGTTAAAATTTTCCCAAAAAGAGTTTATACATTATTTTTCGTATTTAATTCGTTCCTTTTTTGTAAAATAGTTTCCTTTATTTAGCTCAAATAGTCCACTATTATTGCTAAAACAGGAACCTATTTTTCTAAAAAATGATTCAAATTAAATTTACGAGCAAAATTTAAGCAGTCTCTGATAAATTGCTTCGCGGATAAAGATAGATAAAATAATTTTATCTTTTTATCCATGTTTATCGCCAAGGGCATTTATCTAATCAAAGATTTTCTTTATTTCCTTAACAATAGAAGCCTCATCTAAACCTATCAGGCGATATAAATCGTCTATACCACCATGTTCAATAAATTTATCGGGAATACCCAAGCGTTTTACTTTAGGATGGTATCTGTTTTCTTCCATAAATTCAATAACGGCAGAACCCATTCCACCGGTAATAACACCATCTTCCACGGTAATTATTTTATTAAACTTCTTGCCTATTTCATGCAATAGTTTTTCATCCAATGGTTTTAAGAAACGGATATCATAATGTGCCACAGATATGTTTTGTTCTTCGGCAGTAGTAATAGCGTTGGCGACAACATTTCCGATAGGGCCTATAGTCAATACGGCCAAATCGTTTCCTTCTTTCAGGCAAACTCCCGTTCCAATCTGTATTTCCTGCATTGGTTTTTTCCAGTCTATCTGCACACCCATTCCTCGTGGATAACGGATAACAACAGGTCCTTTATCGGGTAGCTGTGCGGTATACATCAGGTTACGCAACTCTGTTTCGTTTAACGGGGATGCTATGGTAAGATTCGGAATCGGCCGTAAAAAGGCCATGTCAAAAGCGCCATGGTGTGTTGGACCATCAGGACCTACCAGCCCTGCCCTATCCAGGCAAATAACCATATTGAGCTTTTGAATGGCTACATCGTGAATAATGTTATCATAAGCCCTTTGAGAGAAAGAGGAGTATATATTACAAAAAGGCATCAATCCTTCTTTGGCCATACCTGCGGAAAAGGTTATGGAATGTCCTTCGGCAATACCAACATCAAACACTCTTTCGGGCATTTCTTGCTGCATAATATTCATGGAGCAACCACTAGGCATGGCCGGGGTTATTCCCACTATTCTATCGTTTTCCCTGGCCAATTCCAAAAGAGTACATCCGAATACATCTTGAAATAATGGTGGTGTTACTATATTTTTCTGTATATCTGTTCTTACACCCGTTTCTTTATCAAAAACACCGGGTGCATGCCATTCTGTAGCACATTTTTCGGCTGGTTTAAAGCCTTTTCCTTTTACTGTTTTTATATGTAATACCTTGGGGCCTTTGAAATCTTTGATTGTTTGAAGAATCCTAACCAGTTGCTTCACATCATGTCCATCAACCGGACCAAAATAGCGGATATTCAAACCTTCGAAAATGTTGTGTTGTCTTGAAAAGAAAGATTTGATACTATTATTGAACATAATAATGCTAATCTTTTTATCTTCATTCAGCAAACCTATTTTTTTCAAAAAATGATAACCTCTATAACGTATTTTGTTATATAATTTCGAAGTAGTAATACGTACCAGATAATCGCTCATTCCTCCCACCACAGGGTCGATAGCCATATGGTTGTCATTTAGTATAATAAGGCTATCGTTAGGATAAAAAGCCATATTGTTAAGGCCTTCGAAAGCTAATCCGCCGGTAAGGGAACCATCTCCTATAACAGCTACAATCTTACGATTATCTTCTTTTTTTATTTTATCGGCAACGGCCATACCCAAAGCCGCAGAAATAGAAGTAGAAGCATGTCCGGAGATAAAAGAGTCGTATTCGCTTTCGGCAGGCGTAGGAAATGGCGCCACTCCTTTAAATTTACGGTTTGTATGGAATTTTTCGCGGCGTCCGGTCAATATCTTATAACCATAGGCCTGATGTCCTACATCCCAGATAATACGGTCATAAGGAGTTTTATATACATACAGCAGGGCAATGGTAAGTTCTACCACCCCAAGGCTGGATGCAAAATGTCCCGGATTACAAGAAAGTTCGTCTATAATAAACTGACGCAGCTCTTTTGAGAGCTGTTCCAATTGATTTACGTCTAATTTCTTTAAGTCGTCGGGCGAATTGATTTTATCAAGTAGAGAAGTATCGTTGTTTTCTTGCATTTCCATAAAAATTCAACGAACAAAAATAGTACAAATTAATTAAGAATGGTGAATTATTAATTAATAATTTCATCGGTAAAACCAGTTAAACACAAATGAAGAAAACAAACTTATCCCTCGTTCGCAACAAAGGATGCAGTAGCTTTATATTCTATATTACTGAATTTCAAATACTATTCTTCCGTGTACTTAATCTTTTTGTATATCAAATGATGTGAATGAGCCAAAGAAATTGCCTCTTGAATGGTTTTTACACTGAATCTGGAGAGGATATTTTTTCTATGAAACTTAACTGTATTGATACTTATATTTTCCATTTCTGCGATTTCCTTAGACGTATATCCCTGAGATGAATAAATAAGAATACTCTCTTCTCGTTCCGATAAATGAAGCGTATCTTGCAATACAAATTTTTTTTGGGACGGCACATAAACATATCGCTCCTGGGTTCCCAAAAAATCAATATAAGCTCCGGTAGGATGGCTTTTATCTAAAATACGGGTAGATCCGAGCATCATCCATATCTTTCCATGATCATCAAATAAAATAGGCTGATATTGATTGGATATAGTAATGACATTTCCACTGGGAAGTTTAAAGTGGCGAGCAGAAAAGAAACGCATATTCTTTTGTGTTTCTACATCAAAAGCAGAAGTAAATGAAAACATAGTATCCTTAATTTCCAGATAACGTTGCTTATCCTTATTCATAATTAATTTTGAAGCTAACGCTTCATCTTGCGAGCTTTCGAGGTTATAATAAATTTTAAAAAAATGACTATCGGAATAATAAAAATACCCGTGTTTATAAAAATCAATAATATAAATACTTTGATTATCCATTTGAGAATAAATATCCAGAAATTCTATTTTTTCTCTTATTTTATCGTAGTCCGGTTCTTGCTCAAAGTATAATTCTTCCGAAGATGTATGTATTTTAAAATTATCCATCATGTTAGATTAACGTACGGTACATTTGTATATTACAAATATACTTATTTTTCATCAGAAATTAGTTTATACTAAATTATTGATTGTAGTTAGTTGTCATTAGTCGTAATTGATTGTTGATTCACAACAAATTACGCCGATGGCTAATTACAATTTAATTTCTATGAGTTACTAAAATAATACAAACTTATTTTGAACATATACTTACAACGCCTCGGCTACCACAAAATTACTTCCTCCAACAAAAATCACATCATTTTCATCAGCATTCTTTTTTGCAGCATCAAACGCCTGTTTTACTATCGGATATGAATTTCCGAGCAAGTTATGCTTTAATGCTTTTTTTTGAAGTTCCTGCTCATTCATGGCACGTGGAATAGATGCTTTGGTAAAATAATAAACCGCATCTTTTGGTAATAATGACAATATTTTCTCTATATCTTTATCATTCACCATACCCATTACAAAGTGAAGCTTGTTATAAGATATTGTTTTCAGTTGTTCAACCACATAAGAAATACCGGCTTCATTATGCCCGATATCGGCAATCGTCAATGGCTTTTCTTGCAGGATTTGCCAACGGCCTAACAAACCCGTCAATTCCACTACTTTTTCAAATCCGGAACGAATCGCTTCTTCCGGAATATGAAAACCATTTTGATTTAATATATCAATAGCGGTTAATACAGTGGCTATATTCTTTCGCTGGTATTTACCGAGTAAACCGACACATACCTCTCCCCTAATCCCTCTCGCGAGGACAGGGGAAAACAAAGGTGAAACATTAAAACAATTCAAGGGTTTATCTTTCTTACTCTCAAACTCTCTATTCCCATTTCCCTCTCCTAGGGAGAGGGTACCCAAAGGGCGGGAGAGGTCATAACATTCCTCGGCAAAATAAACCGGTGAACCTTCCAATTTCGCTTTCTCTTCGAAAACCTGCCGTACGCCTCCGCTTGCTTCTCCTATCACAACCGGTGTATGGGGCTTAATAATCCCGGCCTTTTCGAACGCTATTTTTTCAACCGTATTTCCCAATAAATTGGTATGATCTAAACTAATATTGGTAATCACACTAAGCGCTGGAGAAATAATATTAGTGCTATCCAATCGTCCGCCCAAGCCAACTTCTATAACAGCCACATCCACCTCATTTTTAGCAAAATAATCGAAAGCCATCAATACCGTCATTTCAAAAAAAGACGGTTGAAGTTCATCAAAAAAACTCTTATTATCAGCCACAAAATCAAGCACAAACTGCTCTGTTATCATTTTCCCGTTAATACGAATCCGTTCCCTGAAGTCTTTTAAATGCGGCGAAGTGTACAAACCGGTTTTATATCCAGCTTGTTGTAGCGCTGCGGCCAATAAATGAGAAGTTGAACCTTTACCGTTTGTCCCGGCCACATGAATGGTTTTAAATTTCCGGTAAGGATGTCCGAAATGTTCATCTAAAATCAACGTATTTTCAAGTCCTTCCTTATAAGCCGATGCACCGATACGAGAGTACATAGGCAGGCTGTTAAACAAATATTCTAAGGTTTGATGATAAAGCTCCCTTGAGTCCTCTATCAAGGGGGACTTTTCGGTATTTGAATTATTATCTGGTTTCATCCTGTTTTTTTATATTTACAAATTCTTTTTCTTATATTTGTGCCAATAAACTAAAATATAAACCGGAGTTAGCCGTACTTGTTTACTTGTCAACTCGTTTACTTAATGAAAAATATGGGTGCAAAGAAAAATTTCGTATTAGATACTAACGTTATTCTTCACGACTACAAATGTATTTACAATTTTGAAGAAAATGATATTTATATTCCAATAGTTGTATTAGAAGAGTTAGACAAATTTAAAAAAGGAAACGACCAGATTAATTTTAATGCACGCGAATTTGTGCGTGAACTCGATTCCATTTCTGATAACGATTTTTTCAAAAAAGGCGCTCCACTCGGACTCAATTTAGGTAAAATGTATATTATAACCGAAAGGAATGAAGAGATTAAAGAACTTCCTTTTTCCGATAAAAATTCAGATATACAAATCTTATCTACTGCCGTTTACCTACAAAAGAAAAATCCCAAAATGAAAACCGTTTTGGTAACCAAAGATATCAACCTGCGTATGAAAGCCAAATCGATAGGCGTATTAGCAGAAGATTACATTTCGGATAAAGTTACCAATATCGACATTTTCGACAAGGAGCACAATACGTTCGAAAATATTGACGCCGATATGATAGACAAAATTTATGCTTCGACAGCCGGTGTTTCTATCGACGATTTTTATTTTAAAGATGACATCGAACCCAATGAGTGCTTTATCCTGAAAAGCGACCGTGCTACCGTACTGGCACGTTACAATCCGTTTACCAAAATGGTGCAGAAAGTTAAAAAAGACCGTTCTTTCGGCATTGAGCCCCGCAATGCAGAACAGGCTTTTGCCTTGGACGTGCTGCTCGACGACAATGTAAAACTAATCGGCATTACCGGAAAAGCCGGTACAGGAAAAACATTGCTGGCATTGGCTGCTGCTTTACAAAAACGCAACGAATACAAACAAATTCTATTGGCCAGACCTATTGTGGCATTGGCCAACAAAGACCTCGGATTTTTACCGGGTACGGAACAGGAAAAAATAGCCCCTTATATGCAACCGCTTTTTGATAACCTCACGGTTATTAAAAATCAGTTTTCCCAATCGAGCCGAGAATCAGCCGCCATTGAAGACATGCAGAAATCGGGCAATCTGGTAATCGAAGCCTTGGCATATATTCGCGGACGAAGCTTATCCGAAACTTATTTCATTATCGACGAAGCACAAAACCTGACACCACACGAAATAAAAACCATTATTACCCGTGCCGGAGAAGGCACTAAGGTGGTATTTACAGGGGATATCCAGCAAATAGACTCTCCTTATCTGGATATGCAGTCAAACGGCTTGGTATATATGATTGACAAAATGCGCGGACAAGATATTTTTGCCCATGTAAACCTGATTAAAGGAGAAAGAAGCTATTTGTCGGAACTGGCAAGTAATTTACTATAGCCCCCCTAAATCCCCCCTCAAGGGGGACTTAAAGAGCGGGTTAAATAAGATTTTAGTATTTATCATTTCTTAGTAAGATTGTGACTTTGAGCACAATCTCACTAAGAAATTCATCCACACTCCACCTTGTTACAATGAAATCAATACTTAAAGTTGATATTCCACAGAAATCTATTATTTCAAATGATTTTGGAAAAATAGATTACGTAGATTCATACCGGATTACAAAACCGGTCAATGAAAGCATTGAAAAGATTACGGATCATATTTTCAGGTTACCACAGTGGGCTATTGCGCTAATGAACCTGAGAAATTCCCTGGTAAAACCATTTGGGCTAAAAACCGACAATGACATAAAGAATGAAGATGGAAGATTCTTTGCCATCATTGGGAAAAATGACGATGAAATAGCCATGGGCGAAAGTGATAAACATCTTAATTTCAGGACATCCGTATTGGTAGATAAAGAACTTTCGTACATTTACTTGTCGACTATTGTACACTACAACAATAATTTAGGAAAATTATATTTTTTGTTTGTAAAACCTTTCCATAGAATTATTATCAAATCTTTATTGAGAAGAGAATTAAAATAATGAAACCAAAAGAAAAACTACTCGGCAAAACCCTCGAAGAACTTAAAAATATTGTATCCGAAAACGGATTACCTTCTTTCGCCGCTAAACAAATAGCGGATTGGCTCTATAAAAAGAAAGTAACTACTATTGATGCCATGAGTAATATTTCTGTGGCAAACAGAGCCAAATTGGCCGAGAAATATGAAGTCGGCACGCACCTTCCTATTGAAGAAATGGTTTCTACCGATGGTACAAAAAAGTATCTTTTCGCGTCTTCAAATTCCCCCCATGAGGGGGAATTTAGGGGGGCTTTCGAATCCGTTTACATTCCCGATGCAGACCGCGCTACCCTATGCGTATCTTCCCAGATAGGATGTAAAATGAATTGTCTTTTCTGCATGACCGGTAAGCAAGGCTTTTCGGGAAATCTTACAGCCGGAGAAATCATTAATCAAATAAATCAAATAGCCTCCCTTAATCCCTCCGAAGGGGGGAAACAGTCCTCCCCCTTGGGGGAAGATAGAGGGGGCCTAACCAACCTTGTTTTTATGGGCATGGGAGAACCTTTCGACAATACGTTGGAGGTGTTGAAAGCGCTCGAAATACTCACATCGGACTATGGTTATGCCATGAGTCCAAGAAGAATTACGGTTTCTACCATCGGTATCATTCCAGGTATGAATGTATTCCTCGAAAAAAGCCAATGCCATTTGGCTGTAAGCCTGCATAGTCCTTTTGATAATGAACGCCAGGAGTTGATGCCCATGAATAAAATCTATCCGATCGCGGATATTTTAAAAACCATCAAAAAATACGATTTCAGCCATCAGCGCCGGGTTTCGTTCGAATACATCATGTTCGACGGATTAAATGACACCATGCGTCATGCACGCGAATTAGCCCGTATTTTATCCGGAATAGAGTGCCGTGTGAACCTGATTCGCTTCCATGCCATTCCGGGCGTTGACCTCAAAGATTCCAATCCGGATAAAATGACATTCTTTCGCGATTATCTATCAGACAATGGGATTATCACAACTATTCGCAAATCAAGAGGAGAAGATATTTTTGCCGCATGCGGTATGTTGGCGGGTAAGAAAGCTCTCTAAAGCAACTTTAAAAAAGAACAGTTTTTTAAGTATTGGTTTTATGCAAAGATAATAGTTAGGAGATTTACTTTCTATAGGAAAAGATAGCCTGATCAAATCGGAAAACCGGAGGACTGTTTTATTTGGATTTTCCACTATTATAAGTAATACTATAAAAGAAAAATCGAAACGAATTGGAAACAATGAAAATTTTCGGTTATTAAAAAAGAAATAGACTCTTACTTATAAATATTTTTAGAAAAATATTTGAAAAATCAAAAATAAACAATACCTTTGCCTCGCTTTTGAAAAGTAACCATTTTCAAAAAAGGAGAGATGGCAGAGTGATCGATCGCGGCGGTCTTGAAAACCGTTGAACTGTTACAGGTTCCGGGGGTTTGAATCCCTCTCTCTCCGCAAAGCAAGTCTGAAAAACAAAGAAAAATCCTGTAAATCACTGATTTATGGGATTTTTTATTTTTGGTAAATGTGCATTCTATACCTATAAATTGCATATTCGAGTCTGCCTAAAAGGTGGACTTTTCAATCAAAAAATCTTCTCCACCTAATTCATTGTAATTCTCTATTATTCAATATTTTGCACTTGTAAAGAACTCCATTTGAAATTAATTTTGTAATACTAAAATTAACCCCAAAAGGAGGAGTTTTTATGAAGAAAAAAACTTTTACAATTTTGTTCTATGTAAAAAGAACTAAATTATTGAGAAATGGAGAAGCACCAATCTTTATGCGCATCACTGTAGATGCTGTTAGAGAAGAACTTGCCATTAAACGTAGTATCAAATTAGAGCATTGGGATGATGGTAGAGGTAGAGCCAAATCTACTAACGCCATGAATAAGGAACTTAATCACTATTTAGACCATATCCGTAACAGGCTCTATTCCATTCAAAAGGAATTGGAAGATGAAAATAGAATTGTTACAGCCGAGCTACTAAAAAATAGGTATAATGGTATTAATGAAATGAATGTTTCATTTGTAGAGCTATATACTGAACATAATCAAAAACTACAGGAGCTTATCGGCAAAGGCTTTACCCAAGCTACACTTGAAAGGCATATAACTTCAATGAAGCATGTAGTTGAATTTATGCAACATAAGTATAATAAGAATGACATTCTACTAAGGGACATTACTCCCGATTTTATCAAGGAATATGAACACTATTTGAAAGCTACAAGGAACTGTGCTAACAATACTACCGTAAAATATATTCGGAATATGGGTAAGGTACTCCGTATGGCAGAGCAAAAGGGCATCATTAAGAAAAATCCATTGAACAGTTTAAAATACAGCATCCAAGAAATAGATAAAACTTTTCTTACTGATACCGAATTAGATACACTCTTGAAAAAGGAATTTGTTACAGATAGGCTAACTCAAATCAGAGATGTATTTGCTTTTTGTTGTTTTACCGGATTGGCATTTATAGATATAAAGCAACTAAGAAAAGAGGATTTAGTTGCTGATGCAAATGGAGAAATCATTATCCGTAAACAAAGGCAAAAATCAGGAGTATTTTACAATGTTCCATTACTGCCAATAGCCAAGCAAATTTTAGAAAAATA
>JAVBUB010000037.1:0-9878 GCA_031555675.1 Paludibacteraceae bacterium
CGATGGACACATTATTAAAAATCGAAGCCTATACACTGGTGCCCGAAGGAAACAAATATAAAAAAGTTCCTGTCAAGAAATTTTCTTATTACTCTGATGATACCTCCAATTACATTTTTTATGATGACAGTGAAGTATGTAGCTTCGTGTTTCCGGCATTATCTAAAGGTTGTAAAACCATATACCGGATAAAGAAAAAAATAAACTCACCTTTCTTTATCCATTCTTTCTTCTTTTCAAAAGGATATACGACTGATTTCTCGGAAATACAATTCAACTATGACAATAATGTGGAAATGCAGTTCAATGAAATTGGCATTCCTTCCGGAAAATTAGAAACCAACACTAATAAAACATCCAAAAGTACCATTGTAACCTATACCTTAAAAAATATTCCGCAAACGGAGCATGAAGAAAATGTAAGAGGGATGAGAGGTTATATACCACATATTGTACCACGCATAAGTAATTATAAGACAAAAGAAAATGGTACAGTCGAAATACTTGCTTCGCTCGACCATTTGTATAAGCTATACAATAGCCATGTTCAATCAATTGATAAAACTCCCGAGCCGGGCATTAAACACATGGCCGATTCTGTTACCATGTCGTCAACCACCGAGTTCGATAAAGTAAAAGCCATTTATAACTGGGTACAACACAACATCAGGTATGTAGCCATAGAAGACGGGGATAAAGGATTTATTCCCGAAGGAGCAGCATCTGTGTTTAATAAGCGTTACGGTGACTGCAAAGGCATGACAAATCTGATGAAAACAATGCTTGATAGCATTGGTATTAAATCCTATTTTACCTGGGTAGGCACTTCAAGGCTGCCTTACAAATATACCGAAATTCCATCCCCGACAGTTGATAACCATATGATTTTGTATTATGTAAAGAATGATGGAAAAGGATATATTCTTGATGCCACTTCCGATTACCAAAGCATAGAATATGCCCCGGATCTTATTCAAGGTAAAGAATGCATGATAGCCATAGATAACAATACATATCAAATAGTAGAAATTCCATATTCATTTAACCTTGTGTCGGAAAATATTCGGATAGATATTGACGGAACAAGCCTGAAAATGAAAGACACAGCCTGTTATAATGGTAACTATAAAAATTTAATTACTTACTCACTAGCACACATATCCAACACCGAAAAGCAAAAATTATATCAAAGCATGCTTAATGGCGAAGGATACCCTAAATCTACCGTTTATAACTTCCAACACTCGGATATTTACGATGTGGACGCGCCTTTATGTTTGTATGGTAATTTTGAATTACAAGATTACCTCATAGAAATAGCCGATGAATTATACATGAAAATATATTTCGGTAAAGTGGTAGAAACAACAATCGACATAGACAAAAGAAAATATCCTTTTTCTCTCTCCAATAAAGGAGGATGGCAATGCCACCAAACCATAAACATACCCAAAGAATATACTATTTCATACCTACCCGAAAACATTGATTTCATACACTCCTTGTTTTCGTTGAAACTAAGCCTTAAGAAAAATAAAAATCAATTGTTTGTAGACATAGATTACCATGAAGACTTTATCACTCTGCCTACCGAAGATTACGAAAAGTGGAATGAAATGAATAAGTTAATCAGGCAAATTAGAAACCAATCTATTATATTGAAAAAAACGAAATCAAAATAAAAATATCTAAAAACATAAAAGGATGAAAAAAATAATTTTATTCATTGCGCTTGCCTGCCAAATAAATATATTATTAGCGGTAGAAACAATAGACATGCTTTCGTATGACTGGGAAAAACCCGTCTTTGAACAAACAAATGCCGTTGAAAATGACACAACCGGAGCCTATATACTCAAAGAAGTAAACCAGATAGAATGGATTTATAACAGCAATAGAAGTGACTTGGATTGTTATCAATTATATCACAGAAAAATTAAAATAAATAACAACAAAGCATTGGAAAACTACAATACCATTAGATTTTCAAATAATGCTTACAATGAAACCATCATCCTCAGAGCACGTTTTTTTGACGAAAAAGGGAAAATGATCGAGTTAGATAAATCAAACGTGAAAAAAGTAACGGATGAAGAGCAAAACACTTACATGCTGCTGGCTATTGAAGGAGCCGAAGCTGGTGGTGTGATTGAATATTATTGGATTAAAAAAGGATACAGAAACTACTACGGACATTTTACTACCCAGGAAAGTATTCCGGTAAAACATATTCAACTTTCGATTACAAGCCCGATTAACCTGCAATTTATAACCAAATCGTACAATGGTTGTCCGGATATGGTAGAAACCGTAGATTCTACTGCTCAAAAAAGAATTCAAAAGCTCGAATACAAAGATATTCCCGCGCTAAAGCAAGAAAGAAGATCTTATTATTCGGCTCATTTGCAACGCGTAGAGTATACGTTGGCCTATAATTTTTCAAAAAATAATGCACGTATTTATTCACGCGCTGGTGCCGCTCAAAATATTTATACCAACCTAATCGAAAGAGACGCCAAAGAAACAAAGAGCCTGGTTGCATTTGTAAAAAAAATCAATATCAAAAGCGATATGAGCGAAGAACAAAAAATCAGGAGTGTTGAAAATTACATCAAAACAAATATTCAACTCTTCACAAATACCTATGGCAATGCAAATCTGTCTTACATTCCCAATGTCATATCCAATAAATATACAAATACCACCGGATATGTACGCTTATTTCTGGCTACATTCAGGCAGTTGGGAATACCTTATGAACTTGTTGAAACAACAGATAGGAGTGATAAGGCATTTGACAAGGATTTTGACGGATATAATTTTTTGGAAGAATTTGTAATTTATTTCCCCGGCATCAACAACTTCATGGATCCGAACTCAATGATGAATCGCTTAGGATTTATTAACGAAGGCTTTATTAACACAGAAGGATTATTCCTTAAAACAATGTCTATGAGTGGTATCGAATCATTTGTACCATCGGTAAAAACAATACCCGGGAACGATTATACTAAAACCAGCCACGATACTAAATCTGAAGTCAACATAGACATAGACAAACTTACTGCCGATTATACCTGGAATAACAGCTTTTCGGGCTATACAGCCCAATATTTGCAACCATTCATGCATTATGCAGAACAAGAAGAGAAGAAAAATTTCATGGATAATTTTCTGTATGGCGACACATCTACCAAAGATAAGCTCATTAGTTACGAAGTTTCGAACGAAAAACCACAAGATTGGGGTGTAAAACCATTGATCATTAACTGTAAATACTCCGGAGATGTATTATTAAGCCGTGCCGGAAACAACATCCTGTTTAAAGTAGGAGAGTTAATCGGAAAACAATCCGAAATGTACAGCGAAAAAGAAAGAAAACTGCCGGCCGAAGCAGATGCCGCACGCTGTTATGATCGCGATATTATTTTGCATATACCCGAAGGTTATAAAATTTCTAATCCCGAAATTTTAAAAATGAAAACCGAACTTGTAACGGATGGAAAAGTAGAAGCTTACTTTTACTCAGACTACAATATTTCCGGACAAATCCTCACTATAAAATGTACCGAAGGATACAAAAAAGTATCTTATTCTGTTGAAAAATATATTGAATACGTAGCTGTAATAAATGCCGCTGCCAACTTCAACAAATTAACCCTATTGCTTATAAAACAATAATGAAAAGGTAAAAAAAATTAAAAGGCAATTCAGAGGAGTAAGAGATATACAATTTTTCATCTTTAGACTGACTACACTTTTTGCTTGATCCTTTTTTAGGTATAATGGACAAAAATAGTTGGCAAAAACTATTGTAATAATTATAGATAAACGGTTTTAATTGAATAAATTGAAACCGTTTTCAATTTTATAGTTATGAATAAAAAATGCTGAATTTGTGGTGGAAGCCAAGTAATAAAAAATGGTTTTCAAAAAGGGAAACAACGATATAAGTGCAAAGGTACTTTATTCATAAATTGTTTGTATTTTATCCGTAGAGAATTTCCGAATCCAGCCAGATATCTATTTTTAGCATATAATAAAGAGTCTTTGTTCAAATTATACACCGGTATTTGTAATCAAAAATGTTTATAAATAACAGGCAAGGAAATAATGAAATGGAAATTATCAATAAGATGAACAAAACCCAATTAAAATTGTTATAAAATCAGAGTCAAGATTCAACAAATCTTTCCTATTAAAAACTTTATTATTAATTAAAGCAATGAGTAAACGATTTATTATTTTATTTTCGATTGCACTGTTGGGTGTAAATGCAAAAGCAGCCAAGGCTCCTCGTGTCGATTCTACGGCGGTATATATTTTGCAGCGTACTGTAGAAACATTACAAAATATGAATTCGTGTAATTTTACGGCTACACTTTCTTATGATGTGGCAAGTGACGAAACCGGTATGGTAAAACATGCGGTGGTAGAAAATGTATCCATGAAACGTCCGGACAAGCTACAGATTGTCTCACATGGAGACAAGGGACATAAAGGCCTGTGGTACAATGGTAAGAAAATGTCTTATTATTCATTTGATAATAATCGTTATGCAGAAGCAGATTTATCGGGTACGTTGATCAATTTTATAGACAATGCAAATAAAACTTATGGCATTGAGTTTCCTGCGGCCGATTTCTTTTATCCGACTTTTGTGGATGATGTTATCCAAACGGGTGGTAATCTAATATACTTGGGAATAACCGAAGTAAACGGTAAATCTTGCTTTCATATAGCGGGTAAGGATATCAATTCTATTTATCAGTTCTGGATTTATAATGATGGCTTGTTTTTGCCGGCCAAGTTATCTATTACTTATATTACGAAAGATATGTGTCCTCAGTTCGAAGGAATTTATGATAACTGGAAATTGAATCCAGACTTGGTTAGTTCCATGTTTGATTTTACGGCTCCTCCTAAGGCAGAAAAAGTGAAGATAAATGCCATTAGCAACAAAAAATAGTGGTATAATAATTTTTTATTGAGATGTTTTAATCCTGTATTCATGTAAAAATAATTATTTAAGATATGAAAGTATTATATAGAGCTATTAAATATATAGCAATTTTCTCGTTCTCGTTTATATTTTTATCTCAATCGGTAGTGGCACAGCGATTCTATCATCCTATGCCACCTCCTCACCCATATCATCCGGTGCCGCCACCGCATCCATATCATCCTGTACCAGTACCGCGTCCTGTTCCCGTACCAGTACCTCGTCCGGTACCGGTTCCGGTTTATCACTATCCGTATTTTTACCATCCGTTTGTGCCTTATTATTGGGGGCCGGCATGGCATCCGGTAGGATTTTTTGTGGCAGCACTAGCCACAACCGCTATTATTGTTACCGTAGCAGATGCTACTTACCATTATGACGAAGGAGTGTATTATGAACAGGAATCCGGAGGATATAAAGTAGTGCCCGCACCGATAGGAGCTACTATCAGTTCTTTACCCAAAGGGTATACAAAAATAACTGTTGGTAATACTACTTATTATTACTATGGTGGGGCTTATTATGTAAAAGCCGACAAAGATTATAAAGTGGTAACAGCTCCCGAAGGGGCTATCATCACAAAATTACCCGATGGTTCTTCTGAGCAGACAGTTAACGGTCAGAAATATGTGGTATATAACGGAACTTATTACCAGCCAATTTCTCAGGATGGACAAGATGCTTATGTGGTTACTAAAGTAAACTAAAGATATAGCACACGGAATACACTGATTTGACGGAATAACACAGATCTTTGTTTTGAAGATGAGTATATAACCGTTTATTCTGTATATTCCGTGTGCTTTTTGCTATTTTAAGCTGTCTGCAACATTCTTTCCGGCTTGCAGGGCTTTGAGGTTCATATTAACAATTTCTTCTCCTTTGCGTCCGAAAATATCACGGATTCCGTCTTCTATTTTTGAAAATTCTAAACCTAAAAAAGGTGTTGCTGCACCCAATAGTACCATATTGGCAGAACGGGCGGAACCAACTTCTTCTTTGGCTATTTTATCCACATCAATGAGGATGTGGTTTTTTATTTTTCTGATTTCGGATAAAATGGTTTCTTCTTCCGGGTAATTAGGAATGTTTTTAAACAAAGCTGTATTGGATACAATATAACCGTCTTTTTTGAGGTAGGGTAGGTAACGAAGCGCTTCCATGGGTTCAAGGGATAGGATTAAATCAGCTTTTCCCAATGGGATTAAGTCAGATGCGATAGGACTATCGGATAGCCTTAAGTTGGATTGTACATCGCCGCCGCGCTGGCTCATGCCGTGTACTTCGGATTGTTTCATATACAAGCCTTTTTTCATGGCCGAAGCGGCAATAATGGTGGCAATAGACAAAATGCCTTGTCCGCCTACGCCTGCTAATATAATGTCTGTTTTCATAATTTAAGAGGCCCCTAAATCCCCCTCAAGGGAACTTTACGTGCATAAATGAAGGGCTGCACGTATATATTAATATTAAATATGATAATAGCCCGGATCTTAAGTTCCCCAAGGGGGATTTAGGGGGCTTTCATTCAACAAATTAATGGTATGACAGGCTACAATTCCCGCAGTTTCGGTTCTTAACCGGCTATTGCCCAATGATATGGGTTTGAAGTCGTTTTTTAAGGCCAATGCTACTTCTTCTTCGCTGAAATCGCCTTCGGGGCCGATTAATACAAGAGCATTACTCTCTTTGTTATAAGCCTGTTGCAACAATGTTTTCTGGTCATCATAGCAATGGGCAATAAATTTATCATTGTCGTTGTTTTGCTTCATCAGCTTTTCAACGGTAATAGCTTCGTTTAATTTCGGCAAATAGGCTTTAATAGATTGTTTCATGGCCGAAACAATCACTTTTTCCAATCGTTCGGGTTTTATGATTTTGCGTTCCGAGAAACGGCAAATAATAGGTGTAATTTCGTCAATACCTATTTCGGTGGCTTTCTCGAGAAACCACTCCAACCGTTCTATGTTTTTGGTGGGTGCAATGGCGATGTGCAGGTAATGGTTACGTTTGTTAAAACCTTGTGTAGTTTTGGTAATTTTTACTTCGCAGTGTTTGGGGTGGGGATGAGTAATTTGGGCTTCATAAAATCCACCTGTTCCGTCTATTAATTGAATCATATCTCCACTTTTCATGCGCAGCACTTTTATGGCATGCATGGATTCTTCTTCGGGCAGAAAAAGGGATTGGGAGATATGAGGGGTGTAGAACAGGTTCATCGAAAAAAATGAAAAGATGAAAGGAATGAAGAAGATGAAAGCAATTATTAAACTATTTTTTCATTACTTTTATTTTCTTCATTTTTTAATTTTATTGATATACTTCTTTCTTGGCTGACAGTAAAGTGTTCTTCAATAGTGAAACAATCGTCATGGGGCCAACACCGCCGGGAACGGGTGTAATGTAAGAGCATTTGGGCGCTACTTCATTGAATTTTACGTCGCCGGTAAGTTTAAAACCCGATTTTGTTTCGGTAGAAGCTACACGGGTAGTACCTACGTCGATAATTACCGCGCCTTCTTTTACCATGTCGGCTGTTAAGAATTCGGGCATACCCAACGCGGCAATAATAATATCGGCCTGTAAACAAATTTCTTTGATGTTTTTGGTACGGCTATGGCAAATGGTTACCGTGGCATCAATGCCTTTTTGAAGCATAAGGGTGGCCACTGGTTTGCCTACAATATTGCTACGCCCAATAACAACGCAATGCTTGCCCGACGTTTCTATTTTATAGCGTTTAATCAGCTCTATAATTCCTGAAGGAGTGGCCGAAACGTAGCAAGGTAATCCAATAGACATACGTCCTACGTTGATAGGGTGGAATCCGTCCACATCTTTTCTGTAATCAATGGCTTCGATTACCTTTTGTTCTGAAATATGTTTAGGCAAAGGAAGCTGAACAATAAAGCCGTCTAGGTCCGGATCGTTATTCAGTTTTTCTATTTCATCCAGCAATTGCATTTCTGTAATAGAATCTTCGAATGCTATTTTCGTTGATTTAAATCCAACCTGTTCGCACGATTTTACTTTATGAGAAACATATGTTTCGCTACCACCATCATGTCCAACTATAATTACTGCCAAATGTGGCTGTTTACAGCCTGTGGCAATCATGTTTTTTACTTCTTCGGCTATTTCGGCTTTAACCTGATCTGCTATAAATTTTCCGTCAATTAAGTTCATACGTTATCGTTTTAAGTAATAAGTTTTAAGTAGTAAGTGAAGAATAAATAATAATGATTGGCGACCCCCAACTTAAAACTTATTACTTTTATTTCATTTTAAATGGATTTTTGCTTTGGGTAACCATTTTCATCATTTTACGGGTTTGGTCGAACTGTTTCATCAAACGGTTTACTTCCTGAACCGAAGTACCGCTTCCCTTGGCAATCCTATCGCGTCTATTCCCATTCAGGATGCTTGGATTCTCGCGTTCTGCGGGAGTCATGGAGTGAATAATGGCTTCGATACCTTTAAACGCATCATCATCAATATCAATATCTTTCAACGCTTTACCAACTCCGGGAATCATACCTGCCAAATCTTTAAGGTTACCCATTTTCTTGATTTGATTGATTTGGCTCAAAAAGTCGTTGAAGTCGAATTGATTTTTGGCAATTTTCTTTTGAAGTTTTTTGGCTTCTTCCTCGTCATATTGTTCTTGCGCGCGCTCTACAAACGATACAATATCACCCATTCCCAAAATACGGTCGGCCATACGTTCGGGGTGGAATACATCGATAGCGTCCATTTTCTCACCTGTTCCGACAAATTTAATGGGTTTGTTTACTACCGATCGGATAGACAAGGCGGCACCACCCCGGGTATCACCATCCAACTTGGTAAGGATAACACCATCAAAATCCAATGTATCGTTAAATTCTTTGGCGGTATTTACAGCATCTTGTCCGGTCATGGAGTCAACCACAAATAAGATTTCCTGTGGTTTCACGGTAGCTTTGATGGCAGCAATTTCTTTCATCATCACTTCGTCAATAGCCAAACGTCCGGCGGTATCTATAATGACCAGATCGTTTCCGTTTTGTTTGGCAAACTTAATGGCATTTTCGGCAATGGCTACCGGATTTTTATTTTCAGGTTCCGAATATACAGGTACGCCAATCTGTTCTCCAAGTACTTTTAACTGCTCAATAGCCGCAGGGCGGTATACGTCGCCGGCAACCAACAGAGGATGTTTGCCTCGTTTGCTTTTCAGCATATTGGCCAATTTCCCGGAAAAAGTAGTCTTACCGGAACCTTGTAACCCTGACATTAAGATAACGGCTGGCGAGCCTTTTATATTGATATCCACGCTGGTTCCACCCATTAATTCGGCCAACTCATCATGAACAATTTTAATCATCATTTCGCTAGGACGTACGGCTGTAAGTACCTGTTGTCCCATCGCCTTTTCGCGTACCGTTTCGGTAAACGTTTTGGCTGTTTTATAATTTACGTCGGCATTCAATAATGCTTTACGTACTTCTTTAAGCGTTTCGGCTACATTTATTTCGGTTATTCTGCCTTGCCCTTTTAAAACCTTAAACGAGCGGTCGAGTCTTTCACTTAAACTTTCGAACATATCTTTTTCTTTATTTTTTATGGAATTGCAAAAGTAGAAAAAAGTAAACCAGTAGGCAAGAAAACAGATATTAAAATCACACCTCTCCCTCCGCCCTCTCCACAGGAGAGGGAACTATGGTAACTGAATCTGTTGAATAGCCAAGATAATCATCCTTTTGCTAAAATAACGATATCTTTTACTTCAAGTATTTGTTTATAATATCCTTTTAATGCACTATTAATCATAGCTAATCCTATCTCTTGCATGGTACATGATTTACCCGGCATTACCAATCGTAATACAGGATAC
>JAVBUB010000099.1:0-10217 GCA_031555675.1 Paludibacteraceae bacterium
AAAGGATTAACTTATCTAATTGAATTGTTGCTTTTACTTTTTTTACATAAGCCATAAGTTTAAAGGGTTTAACATTTTATTATTTCTCTCTAATAGTACAGAGTAGTACAGTTTAATTATAAATAGTTTCTTTTTCATATAATTTTTTTTATTTTGATTATCATAGTACCCCCTACTCATATCATCCCATTACCCTATTTCAGTAGGTACAGCTAATTAAACAAGAAAAGCGGGGATACACAGCCTATGGGTAGGGGAGGTACAGGGGTGTCCTGTTTCCCCTAATTCATAAATTTGAAATGAAGGGTTTTACTTGTTTATTTGTTTTTGTTACATTTGCACTCTAATTAAAAAATATATTCAACCGCAATGCGTTCTTTCAACTGATATATCTTATTCAAATCTTCTATAAAAAGGTTTGAGAATGGTATTGCAGTGCTCACTAAGGTTAACTTGTTGATTTAAAGTTTTTTATTCTTGTTCGCGCTGTTGTTTGTTTGTCTGTTAATTTAACAAAGGACAAACAAAAGGACAAACATTAATGGCAAGCGTAAAAATTAAAGTAAATCACAAGACAGTCAATAGAGATAGTGGAAAAGCTACTATCGTATTGTTTATAACACATCAAAGAAAGTTTTTTATGCTATCTTTGATGTGTTCTCATGTTGAGCCCGGCCATTTGATATGCTATGAAAATGGAGCGGCCGAAATCTCCCCGAAAGCTAAATACTACGAAAACCGGATTTTCTACTTGACCCGAAAACCGGACTTGGACAAATAACTTTATCAATTCAGAAAAAAACGAATTGAAGAAATTGTTATGGAATTACAAGAAGCCGGGACAATGCCATAATAATGGCACAAAACAGCCACTACAATAATCTTTTTCTTTAAAAATTGCATATCTCAATTTTTTATATGCGAAAGTATTATCTTTGTACCCATAAAATTGAATAAAAAATGCCTTATCAACAAGCCCATTTTTCGGCGGGGCAAGTCTTTTGTGTGTTTATAAGTTTTCTAATTTCAACTATATATATCTTAAATTATTGTTTTACATTCTAAAAATTAAAAGTTATGTATAAAAAAAGCATTTACACAGTATTATTGTTCTGTTTCGCATTGTTCGGACAGGCAGTAACGGCACAGGAATTTGTGCAGGACGGCATTCGCTATCAGGCAGTGGCAGGCAGCAATACTGCCACGGTATTGGGATTTGGTAGCAATCTACAAACTAACTTGGTTATTCCCGAAACGGTAGCATTATCGGGCGTGCCATTGACGGTTACAAGCATTGCAGACAATGCGTTTGCGAACTTACCGGCTACGGCTATGGTTACTCTTACGCTTCCGGCTACGATTACAAATATCGGAAATGGAGCGTTTAATAGTAACGCATTGCGAATGGTTACTTACTTGGGAACGACAGAGCCAAATATAGGTACACAGGCTTTTCCTGTGATTAGCGCACTCACGATTGCTTTACCCAATGTGGCCAATAACGATATGGGTATATTTAATCCGCAAAATTGGGGTGTTACTGTGGGACAAATGCAATTTGGCGGTGGAATAGGCGGAACAACTTATGATGTTACCTATATCGCAGGTAAAGTAACAGAAAGTTCAACCCAATCCAAAACAATAAGCGTGGAAGAAAACAGTTTGCTCGAAAAACCCACAGACCCTGTACACTTGCAACCAACAAATTACACTTTCGCAGGTTGGTTTACAGCAATGACAGGTGGCACACAGTGGAATTTCAATGTCGATAGAGTAAACGAAGATATTACGCTTTATGGTCAATGGACACAAAACACTACCTCCACAACTTTTGTGCAAAATGATATTCTTTACGAATTGACAAGCGGAACGACCGTAAGGGTAAGAGGATTTTCCGCACCCACCATTTCGCACCCTAATGTAGTTATTCCTGAAACGGTAATAGAAAATGGCATATTGTTTACAGTTACAGCAATTATGGACCAAGCCTTTGCCGATAGACCTATTCAATCGGTTACAATTCCTGCTTCTGTTACAAATATCGGAAGTAGTGCATTTGTGCGTTGCGGTCCGCTAAATTCGGTTACTTATTTGGGAAGTACAGAACCGAGCATTAACTCGGAGGCTTTTTCGATGATGAGCGCACGCACAGTTATTTTGCCGAATGCTTTGGGCGGATTTACGCCTGCACTTTGGGGTGTTACCGAAGGGCAAATTCAATATGGTGGAATCGGTGGAACGACTTACACAGTAAGATATATCGTTGACGGAATTATTGACGATGTAATAGTATCTGCAAACTCATTGCTTACCAAACCGAAAGACCCCGAAAAAGCGGGTTACACTTTCAACGGTTGGTGGACTGCTATTAATCCTTGGAATTTTGAGACCGACCGAGTAAATGCCAACATGCAGCTTGTGGCAGGCTGGACACAAAACACTACCGACACTTATATCGTTGGCGGCATTGTGTACCGTATTCAAGGCGTTGGTGCTACAGGCACAGAAAAAGTAGCCGTTGCAGAAGGAACAACAGCAAGCGTTATGACAAACACAACGGTTGTTATTCCTGCCTCAATTCTTGCGAACGGCACGAATGTACCTGTAACCGAAATCGGCACATATGTATTTGGGGCTTTCCGCGATGTGGTATCTGTAACCATTCCTGCGTCGGTTACAAAAGTGAGCGGTGGTTCTTTCAGTCAATGTGGCAAATTAGCATCAATCACTTATTTGGGAACAACCGACCCGATAACCGTAACGCCAACAAAAGATTTTAGAAATCCAAATCGTGTGCTTTATGTGCCGAATGCAACAAGCGGATTTGACACGAATAAAGATTTTTGGGGTACGCCTACCATTGTTTACGGCGGACAGACACCTATTGTAGAAGAACGCACCGAAACAACTGCCGTTGTAACTTGGAATTTAATAGAAAATGCCGTTTCTTATTACCTGTACCTGTACAGCGATGCGAGCAAAACGGTAGAATTGGCAGTTTACGAATTTGATACTAATGGAGATTATGTTGGGCAGTTGCGAGCAAGAAGCGCGAGTGCAGATATAGTTCCGACATTCAACTTGCAGGACTTGGATTTGGACAAAGAATATTATGTGGAAGTAGAGGCAGTTAATGCCGAAGAAAGAGTGATTTTGGCGCAGGCTTTGGTAATCCCGACTATGGAAAGTTTTGCTGCCGGCATAAACGAAACAGAAATTACGAAAACTCTTGTTCCTGTGGCTTATTACAGCATAATGGGCGCGAAACTGAACGCAGCGCCCGAAAAAGGCGTATATATTATACTATACGACAACGGCACAAGCAAAAAAGTAATGAGATAATTCAAATAATATTCACTAAAACGAGGAGGGCAACATTACGGCATCCAAATTAAAACAACAGAACGCGGTTAGCCGGGAGCGGCAGGCGGCGGAGTAAAGAAATATTATGTAGTGCCTGTACACGTCAGGGAAGTAAGTCTTGATGGCTTGATAAAAGCAATCGAAAAGACAAGTACCGTTATTCTATAAATTTATTTTGTTGATAATAAGTGTTTTAATTAAATAAATAGGGCAAATAATTTTAACTATTGATTCGCATATATTATAATATATAGATTATAATGTACCGATCCTGTGAAAAGAAAAAGCATTGGAGTTATTCAATGCTTTTTATGTCTTTAACGTAAATTTATAAATAATATTATTTTTTTTCTGAAAAAAATATCTACATTTGCTTTATTGTTTAAAAAATGATAGCCTTTGATTTGAATTATGGTATGAAAAAGACACTATTTTGGGTTTCTGCTTTCAGTGTAATGCAGTTCTTTTTCTTAAAGTGTAAAATCAAAGCTATACTGCCGTAAATTTGTTGATTATCTTCACCGGAATTCAATATAGTTGATGTAAGCAAAATTTGATGTTTCACATATAAAAAATAAAAACCAAGAATAACTCACTATGAAAAGAACTACAATTCTATTATTAGTAGCCACCCTGTTTATTAGCAGTAGCTATGCTATAGGCGTGCATTACGACAAAAACCAGTTCGAGGTAAAACCCACATCTGTTAATACAGAAGCCTACGAATTCGGTATCTCTTACTATCGCGATAACACTGTTGTCTTCTTTAAAACCAATCCCGATAAGGATATCAATGACAATGATCTTTCAAAATCAGGCATAACCATTTATAAAGCACAAATCGCTTCGAATGGCGATTTGATTAATGCCGAAATATGTCAGGAGCTCATGGATCTCGGAGTAGGAGGAAGCTTTGCTTATGATAAACAACAAGATAAAATTTATTTTTCACGCTACAACAAAATCAATCACATTTATCAACTATTCGAAAGTACCTATCAGGATGGTAAATGGGATACCCCACAACCAGTGCAGATAGAAGGGCTTATTCCATCAAGAATGAATACCTCGGCTGTGGTAAATGCCAATTGGGATTACCTGGAAAAAGGAGCTTCTATTGTACAACCATCACTTGCTAAAAACGGTACTAGAATATACTTCACTTCTAATATGAAACACGGAGAAGGCAAAACAGATATCTGGTATATAGATTATAACGGAACAACCTGGGATGCACCCGTTAATATGGGAAAACAAATTAATACGATCGCCAATGAGCAATATCCTTATGCTGTAGGAGACAGCGTATTATATTATGCATCCAATGCTTCTGGAAGTGGAAAATACGATTTGTTTGTAGCCAGAATAACCGAAGGACAAGACACCCTTGCCCACGAAAACATGGGAGATTTCTTTAATTCGGAAAGAAACGAATATAACTTGATAGCCAATGGCAATACACTTTATTTTGTAGCCGACCGCGATGATCAAAACGATCAAATCATGTATGTTAAACCTAAGCTGGTTATCATACCTCCTATAATAGCACTGCAAGAATCAGCACCGGAGAAAGAAGAAAAAGAATTTAGCCGCGTACTCTTCTACTTTGATTTCGATAAAACTAACCTGAAAGCAGAATTTGAAGCACAATTAGAACAAATCATAGAAGATATGAACCAATTCCCAGGTCAGAAATATCAGATTGCCGGTTATACCGATAGCAGAGGTAGTGATCAATATAACGACAAACTTTCTTTGAAACGTGCTAAAACAGTTCAGGATATGTTGATTAAACGAGGTATTTCTAAAGATATGTTGGTTGTAAAAGCATATGGTAAACAAAATCCTGCCATAGAAAATGCACAAACAGAAGACGAGCATGCACAAAACCGCCGTGTGGAAATAACCTTTTACAACGAAAAATAAAACAATTTTTAGATAAAATAAAAACACTATACGTATGAAAAAGATCATATTAAGCCTCTTACTATTTGTAAGTTTAACAACATACGGTCAAGATTTCTTGCTTTCGGAACAATGGTTTTCGCGTATTAACCGTAACCCGGCTGCCATTGGTAACAATTCCGATATCAACCTCTTTTATATGAACCGCAAACAATGGGTCGGATTTAAAGAATCCCCTTCTACTAATATGCTGAATGCACATGCCTTTTTCGAAGGAATTAGCTCAGGCGTAGGACTTATATACAATTATGACACCGAAGGATTGGGAGACCGCGCGTTGAATGCTAAACTGGCCTATTCTTATCAGACTCCTATTGCTAAAAATATGGTACTGGCGTTTGGAGTATCTGCGGGAATAATGAACAAAGCGTTTGATCCGGATAAATTCGACTATGAAAATAATGACATTCGCCCAGATATCGAAAACGAATCTAAAACCAATTTCGATATGGACTTAGGGGTAGAATTTTCTATGCCGGTATTTATGGCGGGTTTCGCGGTAGATCACTTGTTGAATAACCGTAAAGATATGCTTAATACAACTACATCACGCCAGTTTACCGGTTATGTAAGAGGAAATATAGGATTGGGAACTAAATTCAATCTGGCTCCAGCATTGGTTTATAACAACTATACCAGTAATGCTCCTGACTTTTTAGAATTCAATGCAACTCTTTTCTACGATAAAATGTTTTGGTTTGGTTTAGGTACCCGTTTTGACGATGGATTCAATTTTATGACATTGGATGCCATGATCGGTATAGAATGGAAAATGCTTAGAATTGGTTACGGTTACGATTATTCTTTGGGCGATTTGGGCAACTTTAAGAAAAGCTCTCACGAAATTATGCTTTCTTTGAAAATACCTAAATGTGGTTCTAAAAAAACACAACAGAAGTTTGTAAGATTTATGGATTAGAATATACGTAATGATTAAATAAAAAGTCAGGGATTTTCGGAAGCGAATCTCTGACTTTTTGTATTATAATAGGTAAATATTATTTTTTATCTATATTCTTGAGTGAGATGTTAAGTGGCAGATTCAATAATTACAATCCTTGAATTATTAAAATTATCTTGAATATTTTTATCTACCTTTACCCGAATATAATGTTATAATGATAAGCGATTTCTTAACCGGTAAAATAACCACGCACTTTCCTTTTCCTCCAACAAAAGAACAAGAAATGTTGATCAAAGAATTATCAATATTTCTGATGTCGCGCGAAAGCCATGAGCTCTTTTTGCTGAAAGGCTTTGCAGGAACCGGAAAAACATCGATTATCAGCGCTTTGGTAAAAACTTTTGTGGAGTTAAAACAAAAATGCGTATTATTAGCTCCTACGGGGCGTGCGGCCAAAGTCTTGTCCGGTTATTCGGGAGAAAAAGCCTATACAATCCATAAAAAAATTTACCGCCAGAAAACAGCCACTTCGGATGTTTCGTATTTTTCGTTAGCAGATAATCTTCATAAACATACCTTGTTTATTGTAGATGAAGCTTCGATGATTGCCAATTATGCAGCCGAAGGTACCAATGCTTTTGGAACTGGGTATCTGCTTGATGATCTTATTCATTACGTGTATAGTAGCGATGGATGCCGCTTGCTACTTGTCGGGGATGCGGCCCAGCTTCCTCCGGTAATGCAGCAGAATAGTCCCGCGCTCGAAAAACTTAAGTTAGAATCCTATGGACTGTCGGTTATAGAGTTTTTATTAACTACAGTCGTAAGACAGGCACAAGAGAGCGGTATCCTGTGGAATGCTACCACTCTTCGTAATCAATTAACAGAAGACAATATTCATGTATTTCCTCATTTTGAACTCTCCGGATTCAATGATATAGTAAAAGTCCTCGGAGAAGAGTTGATAGATAAAATCAATACCGCCTATAATGAAGTTGGCATTGAAGATGCCATTGTAATTACACGTTCGAATAAGCGCGCTAATATTTATTCCCTGGGAATCAGGAATAGAGTATTATATAAAGAAGACCAGATTACAACGGGCGACCTGTTGATGATTACAAAAAACAATTATTTTTGGAATGAAGAATATGAAGGTCTTGATTTTATTGCCAATGGCGATATTGTAGAAGTAGTAAGAGTTAAGAAGTTTTATGATTTGTATGATTTTCATTTTGTAGACCTTACACTTCGCTTTCTCGATTATGAGATGGAGATAGATGCACGCATATTACTGGATACCTTGCAAGCCGATACCCCTGCAGATGTAGCAACCTTAAATAAACTTTTATTTACGAAAGTTTCCGAAGATTATATGCATATAGGTAATTCGCGGGAGCGGATGAAGCTTATGAGAAAAGACCCTTTTCTACAATCTCTTCAAGTGAAATTTGCTTATGCGGTAACATGTCATAAAGCTCAAGGTGGACAATGGAAATATGTTTTTATTGATCAGGGGACTATTGCTGAAGAACAATTGGGTGTTGATTATTTCCGTTGGTTATATACAGCCTTAACGCGTGCCACCGAAAAAGTATTTTTGGTTAACTTCCCCGACGAATACTTCAAATAAACAATTGCTTATCCGGGAAATTAACTTCTGAAATTAGTGTTCTCATGTTTCTTCATAGAAAAAATCATATACTTTTTGTCTTTTTAATGAAAAATTTTTAATGAAAATTTTCTATTGTTGTAATGATAAATTATGATTAAAAAATATTTTGGAAAACTTTTTCGTTATTTTATAAATTTAATTATTTAACAATGAGCTATTTAAAAAATATTTTGGAAAACATTTACTATATTGTTGAAAAGTAATATTGATTTTTTTTGAAAAGATAAGATAATTATTGTAATCTTGCAATACTGAAAAATGATATAAAAATTTCGTATGAAAAAAATTACTTACACTTATGATGAAGCATTTCAATCTTCGCTTGAATATTTCAACGGAGATGAGTTGGCTGCAAGAGTTTGGGTTAATAAATATGCCTTGAAAGATTCTCATGGCAATATTTATGAGAAAAATCCCAATGATATGCACCATCGTTTGGCTAGCGAAATAGCTCGCGTGGAAGCAAAATATAAAAATCCGCTTTCAGAAAAAGAACTTTTCGATTTATTCAAAAATTTCACTTATATTGTTCCTCAAGGAAGTCCCATGACCGGTATTGGCAACAATTTCCAGGTGGCTTCGCTGTCTAACTGTTTTGTTATCGGTTTTGATGGAAATGCGGATTCATATGGAGCGATTATTAAAATAGATGAAGAGCAGGTTCAATTAATGAAACGTCGCGGTGGAGTAGGGCATGACCTGTCGCATATCCGCCCGTGCGGTTCTCCCGTTAAAAACTCAGCATTAACATCTACCGGATTAGTTCCGTTTATGGAACGCTATTCCAACTCAACCCGCGAGGTGGCACAAGATGGCCGCCGCGGAGCATTGATGTTAAGCGTTTCTATCAAGCACCCCGATTCCGAGTCGTTTATTGATGCCAAGTTGGAGCAAGGAAAAATAACAGGTGCCAATGTTTCTGTAAAAGTTCATGATGACTTTATGCAAGCAGCCATCAAAAACATACCTTATCAACAACAATATCCGATAGATTCCGATAAACCTTGGTTCTCGAAGAAAATTGATGCCGATGCCCTTTGGAAAAAAATTGTACACAACGCTTGGAAATCAGCTGAACCAGGTATATTATTTTGGGATACTATTATTCGTGAATCGGTTCCCGATTGCTATGCCGACTTAGGTTTCCGTACAGTATCTACCAATCCGTGTGGCGAAATACCATTATGCCCTTATGATAGCTGTCGTTTATTAGCCATCAATTTATATTCTTATGTAAAAAATCCGTTTACAAAAAATGCCTCTTTCGATTTTGCCTTATTTAAAGAGCATGTGCAGTTGGCACAACGTATTATGGATGATATTATTGATTTGGAATTGGAAAAAATCGACAAAATTATTGAGAAAATAAATGCCGATCCGGAAATTGAGGACATTAAGCATACAGAAAAAAGACTTTGGGAAAAAATCAGGGATAAAAGTTTGCAAGGCCGCCGCACCGGAGTTGGAACAACCGCCGAAGGTGATATGTTGGCCGCGTTAGGTTTATGCTATGGAACCAATGAAGCTACCGATTTTTCAGAAAAAGTACACCAAGCTATTGCGGTAGAAGCCTACCGTTCGTCTGTAAGTATGGCTAAAGAACGCGGTGCATTTCCTGTTTACGATTTCGAAAGAGAAAAAAATAACCCGTTTGTAACCCGTGTAAAAGAATCAGATCCTGAACTATATGAGGAAATGAAAAAATACGGCCGTCGTAATATTGCCTGCTTAACCATAGCGCCAACCGGAACAACCAGTATTATGACGCAAACAACATCCGGTATTGAGCCCGCTTTCCAAGTATATTACACCCGCCGTCGTAAAGTAAATCCTAACGATACTAACGTGCGTGTGGATTTTGTAGACGAAATAGGAGACTCTTGGGAAGAATTTACCGTATTCCACCATAAATTTGTAGAATGGATGATTGTAAACGGTTATGATGTAACTAAAAAATATGATGAACAAGAACGCCTTGATATGATTGCCAAGTCGCCATACTATAAAGCTACGGCTAATGATGTGGATTGGCTTCATAAAGTTCGCATGCAAGGCCGTATTCAGAAATGGGTAGACCATTCTATCAGTGTAACTATTAACTTGCCCGCAGATGTTACGGAAGAACTGGTTGGCAACCTGTATGTAGAAGCCTGGAAGAGCGGTTGCAAAGGCGTAACAGTATACCGCGACGGTTCGCGCTCCGGCGTACTGGTAGCTCCAACCGAAGAACAAGCCGATAAAGAAGAAAAGAAAGACGATAAAGATTGTAATTGCTATCCGTCAAGAAGTAAAATTCGTCCGGTAGAGTTA
>JAVBUB010000066.1:0-4519 GCA_031555675.1 Paludibacteraceae bacterium
CAGGATAGGGAAGTTCAGAGTCGGGTATGCCGTGGGGATTGATTTAAGTAAAATGGTAAACCACAACTATGCATCACATGAAATTATGATTGGATACAGCCTCTGTAGAGCCAATAAGTTCTGTAGATAATAAAACAACCATAAAATCAATATTTTAAACCCTCTAACTCAAAATTAGAGGGTTTATAATTAATAAAATAAATTATTGTATTTTAATTCCTTAAAAATAATTCTAAAATATTTATTCAAATTATTTTGAGATCTTAAAATATACTTGTATCTTTGCAACGCTTTAAAAGAAAAGTACAACGGGCGTTTAGCTCAGCTGGTTCAGAGCATCTGCCTTACAAGCAGAGGGTCGGCGGTTCGAATCCGTCAACGCCCACTACAGAAAATCAAGCAGTTAAGATAAAATCTTAGCTGCTTTTTTGTTTTTGGTAAGTGGCGGTTTAACGGACGGTTTAACTTTAGCCATAGTTAACCAAGAGTGGGTTAATGATAAAGTAAATTACATAAATCCCGATAATGTTTGGTGGCTTCCGTTCCGTTCGTGTAAGTAATGATTTGTTTATTTGGGAAATCAGGCATAAAAAATAAGAGCTACCCTCCCGGATAGCTCTTATCATTACTTTCTGATGCCTAATTCTTTGATGATGGCACGATATCTTTCGATATCTTTTTCTTTTAGGTAGTCGAGCAAACGACGACGTTTACCTACCAACATCTTAAGGGCTCTTTCTGTGCTATAATCTTTTTTATTTAACTTCAAATGTTCAGTTAAATGAGCAATACGGAACGAAAATAATGCTATCTGAGATTCTGCTGACCCAGTATCAGTATTAGACTTTCCGTGCTTTGCAAAGATTTCTTGCTTTTTTTCTGTGCTTAAATACATAAAATATTATTTTAATGAAACAGGCTGCAAAGATAAGTGATTATTCCAACATAACAAAACTTTTCTTTGCTTTCTTCCCAAACATCTGAGTTATTCAAATAATAGATTTAACGTAAATAATTCTTAAAAAATAATAAGACCATTATCAATAGAACTTTGCGAATGCTTATAATTATAAAAAATTCTGTAACTTTGTATTCTTGTGTATTAAAACTTAATTGAAAACAAAAAATTAAATAATATGAGAAAAAAAGCATTATTAATGATTCTCGATGGTTGGGGAATCGGTAAAAAATCAAAAGAAAACGCTATTTATAGTACACCTACTCCTTATTGGCATTATTTGCTGGATACATATCCAAATTCACAACTTCAGGCATCTGGCGAAAACGTTGGGTTACCCGATGGACAAATGGGAAATTCTGAAGTAGGGCACCTTAATATTGGTGCGGGAAGAATTGTTTATCAGGATTTAGTAAAAATAAATATTGCCTGCCGCGACAACAGCATCTTGAAAAACCCTGAAATTATAAAAGCATTTACTTACGCCAAAGAAAAAGGGAAAAATGTTCATTTCATGGGATTGGTTTCTGATGGAGGTGTACATAGCTCTATAGACCACTTATTCAAATTGTGTGATATTTCCAAGGAATATGGTATTGAAAATACTTTTATTCATTGCTTTATGGACGGTCGTGATACCGACCCTAAAAGCGGAAAAGGATTTATTGCCGATCTAGATAATTACACAAAGAAATCGACTGGAAAAATAGCATCTATCATTGGAAGATATTACGCTATGGACAGAGATAACCGTTGGGAAAGAGTAAGAGAAGCTTATGACCTCATTGTTTCCGGCAAAGGAACTTCTTTTAAAAATCCTATAGAAGCTGTTCAGGCATCTTATGATAATGATGTAACTGATGAATTTATCAAACCTATTGTTATGGTTGACGAAAGCAATAAACCTATAGGAACAATCCAAGAAGGTGATATGGTTATATTCTTCAATTATCGTAACGACCGCGCTAAAGAGTTAACCATTGCATTGACACAAAAAGATATGCCCAAAAACGGAATGCATACTATTCCATTGTACTATTGTACCATGACTCCTTATGATTCTACATTTAAAGGGTTACATATTCTTTTCGACAAAGATAATGTACACAACACATTGGGAGAAATAGTTTCTGCAGCAGCTATGAAGCAGTTAAGAATTGCCGAAACCGAAAAATATGCACACGTTACATTCTTTTTCTCCGGAGGGCGTGAACAGGTTTTTGATAATGAGGAAAGAATTTTAATTCCTTCCCCTAAAGTAGCAACTTATGACTTAAAGCCCGAAATGAGTGCTTATGAAGTAAAAGATGCTTTAGTAAAAGAATTAAATAAAAACAAATTCGATTTTATTGCTGTGAACTTTGCCAATGGCGACATGGTTGGGCACACCGGTGTTTACGAAGCTATTCAAAAAGCGATTGTAACTGTTGATAATTGTGTGAAAGACGTTATAGAAGCCGCTAAAGCTAATGGATACGAAACTATCATTATTGCAGACCATGGAAATGCCGATAATGCGGTAAATCCTGACGGATCGCCTAATACAGCTCACTCTTTGAATCCGGTTCCATTTGTATATGTTACCGAAAACAAACACGCTACTGTTGAAGATGGGATTTTAGCCGATGTAGCTCCTTCCGTTTGTCATATTTTAGGAATAAAACCAGCAGAAGAAATGACTGGGAAAGACCTTATCAAAGATTGATTTTCAAAATTTCTGAATAAAAAATGGAATCCAGTATTTGGATTCCATTTTTTGTTTGGTAAAATATTATTTCATAGAATTTACCTCATCCCTTTCCTTCTTCGTCATTCCTTTCAATACCATGTCATAAGAATGATCTATCCAATGCTTAAGGTCTTTTTCGAGAATAGAGCCATCTAATACGATGGTATTCCAATGTTTTTTATTGAAATGATATCCGGGTTGTACGGCCGGATATTGGGAACGAAGTTCCATGGCATATTCGGGATCGCATTTTAAGGCAATTGATGTTGGAACTTCGTCTAAGGCAATAAGGGCAAACATCTTTCCTCCCACTTTCAGTACCAGGGAAACATTATCAAAAGGAAAGCTTTCGGTAACAGCTTTTTTGGAGATGCAATATTCTCTTAATTCTTCAACATTCATATTCTTATACTTAAAAATAAAAAATACACAAAGACGTTATGGCGCAAGATATAAAAATATTTCTTTCTAAGTAACTGTTAGGGAATTTTGTTTTATATATGCCGTAGGCATTATCGCTTGGTAGAAAAACAGATAACCACGGAATTGCAAGCCAAACTCTCTTTCCCCCGCTCCCCCTCGTACAGCTGATTTTGATAAGGTATTAAGTGTGGTGTAGC
The DNA here is from genome assembly GCA_031555675.1 of Paludibacteraceae bacterium. Lineage (GTDB taxonomy): Bacteria > Bacteroidota > Bacteroidia > Bacteroidales > Paludibacteraceae > JAISJU01. The sequence continues at coordinate 3,308 of JAVBUB010000066.1, forward strand.
ACTCAATAATTACCTGCATTCGATGCAGAGTGCACCTTGCATCGAATGCAGGTAATTATTAATCCGGATGATCATCCGGAAACCCCTATAACCAAAAGGGGCTGTCTCAAAAGTCATTTAACCACTAAGAACACCAAGTTTTACACAAAGAGCACAAAGAATGATAATTGATTATCAAAAATTTATGCTCTTTGTGAACCAACCTTTAGCGTGAGCTAATTTTCTTTGTTATTTGCATTCTTTTGAGACAATTTTGTTTTGCGTTTCAAACGCTTCGCCAATTCCCCCTCGTTAGGAAACGAGGGGGAGCGGGGGTCAGGGCTTCACTGCGAGTGAAACCCTGACTTGAGATTACAACAAACCCCCACAGCGTGCTAAAACGCCGTGAGGGTTTTGGGTTGAAAACCCTGGTTAATCCAGCCCAATGGCAACGCCTTGGGTTGATATAGTAATAGCCATAAATCGGGCGGCAAGTACGGTATAATTTGTCCTGTCAGAGTGATGTTATTGGCTATATACACATAATCTCGTCCCTGCGGGACTTTGTTTGTTTTGTTATTCGTATCCGCAAGCTACTCCGCCAGCCGGCGGATTGCATACAGTTATGCATAATATTGTCCTTGCAGGACAACGCGGAAATGCTTTCATTTTAATCAGTCAGGGCTTCACTCCAAGTGAAGCCCTGACTTGAGATTAATTCTTAATTCATCATTCTTAATTCTTAACCACTCTCACCGTTTCACCATTCACTTTCAGCAGATATACCCCTGCGGGCAGATGCGAGATATCTAATGGATTTTGATTGGTGCTATATACGAGCTTGCCCATCAAATTGAACAACTGAATTTCTTCATTATTAATTATTAATTCTTCATTCTTAATTATTAATTGATTAGATGTTGGGTTCGGATACACCACCAAGCTACCGTTTTTAACAGCTACCGGTGGGGTAGGCAGGGCGGTAGGGGTATTGGGCGGACATACGCCCAGCTCTTGCCATTGCAATACGGGCAAGGCTTCGCTGTTGGGGCATATTTTCCATGCCTCGGTAGTGCCTTCGCCTTCAGCGATAGACCATGCTTCACTGTTGTACCAGGTATTATCCGTAGCGCTGTAGAAGCCGTAGCTTTGCAGCTCGGCAAGGGTTTTGGATGTGCCGTATATGCCGGTGCCATCGGTGGTTACGGGTGTGCCCGCATTATCTACCACCAT
>JAVBUB010000200.1:0-11135 GCA_031555675.1 Paludibacteraceae bacterium
TTCCTTCTATATTATAATGTACATCTACCTTTCTTCGTCTATTTTTAACTTCATAATCGACAGCAGCATTGATATAACCTTTATTTTGGAAATATTTCTTCAGTTCCAAGTTCGAAAGTTCGGTTAACGATTCATCATAAACAACAGGTCCATCTCCTAATTTGCGAACAAAGCGGTTAATCCACTTGGAAGTGTCTTTTCCAGATATATTGTAAATCGCCAAGCGCAACCTGACAAGGCCCAAAGAGCGAGAATTGGGGGTTTGTTTAAGGTATTGTTTTAAACTGGATGCAGACTGATCTTTTATATCAGATTCTATCTTTACCCTGTTTAATAAGTATTTATCTTTGGGGACATGTCTGGCAGGACTACAGGAGGCGAAAAATGCAACAAGAACAACAAACAATACATATGCTATTATTTTTTTGTTCATTTCTTGTTTTTTATGTAAGAAGAATAAAATGATTATTTTTGCAAATATAACTCAATGTCATTTAATAACGAATTTTGTCCGGTAAAATTATTCCGGAGCAAACATAAAAGTACACTAATATCCAACTTATGCTAAGCAAAAACAAAATAAAACTTATCAATTCTTTAAATCTTAAAAAATATAGGGATGAACTTGGCTTATTTGTAGTAGAGGGGACTAAATCGGTACTGGAAATGATTCAATATTTTGATTGCGAGATATTATGCGCCACCCGCCATTGGTTTGAAGAACATAACACAGTTCAAGGAAACGAGACGGTAGAAGTAACGGAAGAGGAACTGAAAAAGATTTCGTTTTTAAAAACGCCACAAAAGGTATTGGCTGTATTAAAGAAAGTAGATAATAACTATAATTCTGTCGAATTGAAAAAAGAACTTTCTTTGGCATTGGACAGTATTCAGGATCCGGGTAACCTGGGCACTATTATACGGATTGCCGATTGGTTTGGTATCCGGCATATTTTTTGTTCGGAAACTACTGCCGACGCTTTTAATCCAAAAACCATACAGGCTACTATGGGAGCACTTGGAAGGGTACAAGTTCATTATGTCAATTTACCCGCTCTTATTGAAAAGGAGGTCAACAACATGCCTGTTTTCGGTACTTTCTTAAACGGTTCCAATATTTATCATGAAGACTTGCCCAACAACGGTATTATTATTATGGGTAACGAAGGAAACGGCATATCGGAAGAACTGGCAAAACTGATTCCCCATAAATTATTAATCCCAAATTTTCCGGCAGGAAGCAAAACATCCGAATCGCTCAATGTAGCAGTGGCTACGGCTATTATATGCTCCGAATTCAGGAGAAAGAATTTCTAAGAACAAACAACTATGCCACATATTATCCGGTTAAAAGAAATAAATTCTACCAACCAGTATTTACAGGAAAAACTAAAAGAAGAACCTTTGGAAGAAGGTAGTCTTGTTGTGGCCGAAAGTCAGTCGGCCGGCAAAGGGCAGGCTGGCAATACATGGGAATCGGAAAAGGGAAAGAACCTGACTTGCAGCATGGTAATTTACCCGGATTTTATACAGATAAAAGACCAGTTTATTATTTCTGAAATTGTATCCCTCGCCATAACAGATCTGTTATCCGAATACGTAGAGAATGTGCAAATAAAATGGCCGAATGATATTTATATCGGCGAAAAAAAAATAGTGGGAATCCTGATCGAAAACAGCATTTCTGACAATACTATCGAAAATAGTATTATAGGCATGGGAATTAATATCAATCAGGAAATATTTACCAGCAATGCCCCGAATCCGGTTTCATTAAAGCAAATAACCGGAGAAGATTATGATCTGGATGTTTTACTAAAAAAACTGCTTCAACATATCCTGAACAGATACAATCAACTGATTAAAGGAGAAAAAAAGAAGATACACCGGGAATACTTCAATAATCTTTTCAGAAACAATGGTTATTATTCTTATAAAAGCCAGGGCATTTTATTTAAAGCCAGGATAAAAGAGATAAAGGCTTCCGGACATCTGGTTTTGGAAACGGAAGAAAGAGAAGTAAAAATTTTTGCGTTTAAAGAGGTGGAATTTATAATATAAAGATCTGCTTTATTCCATCATCGTATTTTATTGGCACTCCTGCTAGTGCTCTTTTATGAAACATTTTTCCTCATCAAATTATTTAATATTTTTGATGAGCATAATTCACATAAGTATTCGAAACCTATTTACTCATGCTATGGTCAACCGAGTAGAGACGTTGCGCACAACGTCTCTACAACAATGCGCTGTGCATATCAAAACATCAATTCAATCGTTCCAAGCGGCTCATATCCATCCTTATAAACACAAACAACAACACCGTGAAACCCCATAAGGAAGAACCTCCGTAGCTAAAGAAAGGTAGTGGGATACCGATTACAGGCGTGAGCCCTATAACCATTCCGATATTAATGGCTACGTGAAAAAACAGAATACTGCCCAGCGAATAACCATACACCCGGCAAAAAATATTTTTCTGCCGCTCGGCCATGACGATGACCCGCAGTATTAAAGCTAGAAAAAGCAATAGCACCAAGGATGAACCCATAAAACCATATTCTTCTCCTACCGTACAGGAAATAAAGTCAGTATCTTGCTCGGGCACATATTTTAATTTGGTCTGGGTTCCATTGAGGAATCCTTTTCCCCAGAGGCCGCCGGAACCTATGGCTATTTTAGACTGGTTAACATTATAACCGGCTCCGGTAGGATCATTTTCGATACCCAACGAAACCTTGATACGCATTTGTTGGTGCGGTTGCAATATGTCATCAAAAATATAATCGACTGAAAAGCAATAACCCACCGAAAAGAACAGCAGAAAAGCCACCAGTAAGCAGTTTTTTTCTTTCAATATATAGAAATACACAATTTGATAAACAATAGAAGCAATAATAGAAAATAGGGCTACATATTCAAAATTGACCTGTATCCACTTAGTCATATTCAATAACACGGCAACAGAAAACAACACCAGATTTCCAATTATCAATTGTTTAGCCATGCCGCTCTTCTTTTTGTTCCGGAAAACAAAAAAGATTTGCACCAGAATGATGGCAATATAGGCCACAAACCTACCCATCAATCCATCCTGTCCCTCAATAATGGGTGCTTCGAGAAAACGTATCACTACAATAAATAGAAATACCGCCCAAAAACCTAAAAACAGAAAGATACCGGGCAATCCTTGCCTGTATAACACCAGCATAAAAGCAACATATACCAGGGCAGAACCTGTTTCGTTCTGCAGAATAATAATGGCAAAAGGAAGGAATATGATTAATCCTACAAAAAAGGCATGCTTTAACGTATGTAGCTTGAAACCATAACTGCTCATATACTTGGCCAATGCCAAAGCCGTGGCAAACTTGGCAAATTCGGCAGGTTGCAGGCTTACAGGTCCCAGCACTAACCATGACCGCGAACCTTTAACTTCGGTGGCCAGAAACACCGTAGCAATAAGCAGCAAGATAAAAAAGGCATATATAAAATAAGCAAAATAATCGAACAAACGACTATCCAACAATAAAATACAAATAGCAATGAATCCGGCCAAGCCGATCCAAAGCAATTGCTTTCCATAACGTTGAGAAAAGTCAAGAGCACCGCCAAGCTGGTCATAATCATAGCTGGCGCCATAAATACTGATCCAACCTAAAAAGACCAGAGTAGCATATAAAAATATGCTGATCCAGTCTACGGAACTTTTTACACTTATTTCTCTGCTATTATTGGGCATTTGGTGTTATAAAATTAGCATTAACAATTCTATCTTCTACCCACAACCGGCCTTCGGTAATCTCACGGTTCAAATATTTTTCCATCATCAAACTGGCAATCGGATTGGCCCATGTAGCGCCAAATCCGGCGTTCTCTACCACTACAGCTATGGCAATTTTGGGATCATCTTTGGGAGCAAAGCCAATAAAAAGAGAATGGTCTTTACCATGGTTATTCTGTACCGTTCCGGTTTTTCCGCACATCGGCACACCCTCTATTTTATAATGCCGCCCTGTTCCGAACTCGCACACACGCCACATACCTTCCACCACTACATCAAAATGTTTGGCATCTACTTTGGTATAATTCTTTTTCGAATATTTAGCATCTCTAACAGTGTGAGGGGTGCAATAATATCCGCGATTAGCAATTATGGCGGCCAAATTTGCCATTTGCAAGGGCGTACAGGAGATTTCACCCTGACCAATGGATAAGGAACGGATGGTCAGGGCACGCCACCCTTTTTCCCCGAACATTTTATTAAAATATTTCTCGGAAGGGACATTCCCTCCGGATTGCTCATTGAGGTCACACTCAAATTTCTCACCATAGCCGAAACTCATCACATTTTCTCGCCAGCGATTATAACTTGCTTTGAAACTCTCATTGTTTTTTCCGTAACCATCTTTTTCGATGGTAGTCCGGAAAGCATTCCAAAAATAAGGGTTACAACTTTGTTCCACAGCGTTTAGCAAAGATACGGGAGAACCATGGTTGTGAGTACATTTAATAGGCGAAGAGCCTGGACCGCTACATGGATACAAAGAACTGGTAGTAATGCCGCCCTCTTGCAGGCAAACGAGTGCCTGTAAAGGTTTAAAGGTAGAACCGGGAGAATACATGCCAGTAGTTGCCCTGTTTAACAAAGGTTTTAAAGGATCATTGAGCAGTTTTCGATAATTCGCAGATCTTTCGCGACCTACAAGCATAGACGGATCGTAAGCAGGATTACTTACCATGGCCAGAATTTCGCCGGTATGAGGTTCTATAGCTACAACCGACCCGCGCTTCCCTTGTAATAGCTTTTCCCCATAGCCTTGTAATAAAATATCAATGGATAGGATCAGGCTTTCGCCGGACATGGGAACCTCATCGAATTTGCCATCTTCGTATCGTCCTTTTATTCTTCCACGAGAGTCTCGTAGCATGTAATTGATTCCTTTCTGACCTCTCAATCTTTTTTCATACGCCAACTCTACTCCACTTTGTCCAGCATAATCTCCCTGTGAATAGGCTACCGGATCATCGTCGATATTCTTTTGTGATACTTCTCCCAGAGATCCCAACAGGTGGGCACCATACGGATATGCATACTCCCTCAACGTATGGTTTCTGAGTTCGAATCCCTGAAACTTATATAATTTTTCCTGCAAAGCTCCGTTTTCTTTTTCCGAAAGTTGTGTAATGAGCACTTGTGGAGTATAGGGAGAATATCCACGGTTTACTTTCCGGTTTTTTATCTCCGCAATTCTTTGATCAAAATATTCGTGAGTAATATTTACCGTTCGACAGAAATCAAGCGTGTCAAACGGCTTTACCTCTTTCATAGTAATCATCACATCGTAGGCTATTTTGTTGTAAACAACAAGTTCACCGTTGCGATCGTACAACAAGCCACGTGCCGGAAAATTCGTTTTTTTGAGTAAGGCATTATTCCCTGCTATGGTAAGATATTCGTCGTAGTTAACAATTTGGAGAAAAAAAAGACGAATAAGATATATACCAATGGTAATAATTGCCATGGCACCAATAATATATTTTCTACTATTGTATATATCGTTTTTCACTTCTTATTTTGTTTTAATCCTTTCTGCTATCATTAAAACTAAAAGTGTAGCTGCCGAACTTAATACAATTTGCACCAGAATAAACCAAAGGGGACTAAAAGAGGCATAGTCGAGCGTGAATAAAACCGCATGATGAATAATTACCATTAAACAGCAGTATTTAAAGAATGTACCTAAGCCGAAAGTCGTAATAGATGGAACGAGTTCTTCGCGGCGGTCATCTTTGGGTGCAAAAATCTGCAACAAATAATAACGAAAAAAAGCCGCAAAAACAGTAGCAAACGCGTGTATTCCAAATGTGTTACTGAAAACATCAATGCTCAATCCTAATAAGAAAGCAATAAAAAGTACCAGTTCTCTCGAAATATTACAAGGCAAGGTAATCAGGAATATGATATATACATAAAAATGAATATATCCCAAGTCTATCTGGTTTAATATAAGTCCTTGTAACAGGACAAAAAAAACAAATTTTAGTATGTATTTAAAAATATTGGCCGACACGATAGAATGACTGAATAAATGATTAATGGAATAATGCTTTTCTAAGTTATACGTTTTACGTTCTAAGTTTTACGTAGCCGACTTCGAAACTGTGTATCAATAACGTAAGACTTTATTGAACGCTATTTTCCAGATTTGACTGCTCTTCTTTATAACGGTAGTTTATTATTTTTACGTGCGATAGCACTTTAAAATTTGTAAACAATTTGACTTTTATATCGTAATAAGAATCTTCGGGACGTTTTTCAAGTTCTTCGACTATACCTACCGGGATATTTTCGGGGAAACCGTCGGTATAACCCGTGGTTACAATGGTATCGCCCAGCGCTACGGGTACGTGCTCCTGAATGTCTTCAAACTTCACATACCGGTAGTCGATTCCATCCCATACCGCATAACCTGAAAAATTATTCTTTTTGAGTTTACTACTGAATTTAATAATGGGATTTAATACTGAAATAACAACAGAAAAATGATCGGAAACTGCACTTACAATGCCAACAATACCTTGATCGGAAACAACACCCATATCAGGTTTTACACCTTCTTTAGCTCCTTTATTCAAGGTTATATAATTTCTTCCTTTATTGGTACTGTTATTAACTACTTTGGCTGACAAAAAGTTGTATTTTTTTTCGGAAAGAACAAATGTGGTATCTATTTCTTTGTCTTTAATGACTTCTAGTTGACTCTCCAATATAGAAATCCGATCTAACAACTTCGCATTTTCATCGGATAAATTATCACTTTTTTCTTTTAATCCGAAATATCCTGTAGTAGAATTGATTATTGTATGCAATTCGCCTATAAAACCATTAGCGGAATTGAAATAAATACTTTTTTGAAAATCGTTGAAGTTAATAATCAACGTAAGGCTAAATATTTCGAGTATCAGGAAAATGATAAAAAATACGTGGTTGATAAGAAATCGAATCAGTTTCCGCATGTTCTAAGTTTTAAATGATAAGTTCTAAATTTTAAGTTTGTCGTTTTATCACTTACTACTTAAAACTTAGAACTTAAAACTATCATTATCTCATCAGGAATGAGAATTTTTCTACGTTTTTAAGGGCGACTCCTGTTCCTCTAGCCACAGCATGAAGGGGATCTTCGGCAATATGAAAAGGTATTCCCATTTTATCAGCCAGGCGCTTATTCAATCCTCTTAACAAGGCTCCACCTCCGGCCAAATAAATGCCGCGACGAACAATATCGGCATACAATTCGGGTGGAGTTTGCTCCAGCGCGCTTAGAATAGCGGCTTCCATTTTCGAGATGGATTTATCCAAACAGTGGGCTATTTCCTGATAAGAAACGGGAATTTCCATCGGAAGGGCTGTCATTCTGTTCGGACCGCGAACGATATAATCTTCGGGCGCATCTTCTACATCAGTTAAAGCTGCACCTACATTGATCTTGATAAGTTCCGCAGTACGCTCTCCTACTCTTACATTGTGTTGGCGTCCCATGTACTCTATAATGTCGGCGGTTAAATCGTCACCAGCAATACGTATAGATTTATTGGAAACGATACCTCCTAAGGAAATGACTGCGATTTCGGTTGTTCCACCACCTATATCTACAATCATGTTACCTTCGGGCGCTTCTACATCAATACCGATACCAATAGCAGCAGCCATAGGCTCATATATCATATAAACATCGCGTCCTCCGGCATGTTCGGCTGAGTCTCTTACGGCACGAAGTTCCACCTCGGTACATCCGGAAGGTATACAGATTACCATTTTGAGTGCGGGTGGAAACAAACGGTGCTGATTGCTTGTCATTTTGATTAAACCGCGAAGCATCAGTTCCGCAGCGTAGAAGTCGGCAATTACTCCATCGCGCAAGGGACGTACGGTACGGATGTTTTCATGTGTTTTTCCATGCATCTGCCTTGCTTTTTCTCCAACGGCAATCATTTTATCCGTTCTTCTGTCCAAAGCAACAACAGAAGGTTCATCCACGACTATCTTATCATTATGGATAATAATCGTATTGGCAGTTCCTAAGTCAATCGCAATTTCTTGCGTAAATGAAAAAAATCCCATATTTAATTAATAATTAACAATTAATAATTAACAATTAGGGAGATTTTATACAAAACAATACATTTCATTTTACAATGAATTTACGGTCTTTTCCCTCCCTTTTGTTTATATTTTTTCATCCGACCAATCTGAATATCTGATTTTCGGATGATCTTTCTAATGTTTAAAATGCCTGGTTCCAGTCATTACCATGGCAATTCCGTTTTCGTTGCAGAAATCAACCGACAATTGGTCTTTGATTGAACCTCCGGGTTGAACTACAGCTTTAACTCCTGCTTTAAAAGCCAGTTCCACACAGTCGGGAAACGGAAAAAAGGCATCCGAAGCCATTACCGCGCCATTCAGGTCGAAACCGAATTCTTTGGCTTTATCAATAGCTTGTTTGGTTGCATCTACACGGGAAGTTTGCCCTACACCACTGGCATACAACTGTTTGCCTTTGGCAAAAACAATGGTATTGGATTTAGTATGTTTCACTAGTTTATTAGCAAAAATAAAATCTTCTACTTCCTGGGCTGTAGGTGCTTTTTCGGTTACGGTTTTGAAATCTTCGCCGGTTTCTACTTTCAGGTCTTTATCTTGTACCAAGACCCCGTTTAAAGCGGTACGAAGTTGTTTGGCCGGCAATTTTACTTGTTTTTGAATTAAAATAATACGGTTGGCTCTTTTGGGGTTTTGAGTCAACACTTCCAAGGCATCCACATCATAATCGGGCGCGATAATTACTTCATAAAATAATTTATCTATTTCTTGGGCTGTTTCCTTGTCAACCACGGCATTGGTAATGAGCACACCACCGAAAGCCGAAACGGGATCTCCTGCCAACGCATCTTTCCATGCATCAAGCAAATGCGGACGTGAAGCAAGCCCGCAAGCATTATTGTGTTTTAATATGGCAAAAGTAACATCGTCAAAATCGGCCATCAAATTAATGGCTGCATCAATATCCAAGAGGATATTGTAAGATATTTCTTTTCCTTGTAATTGAGTAAACATATCGTCGAAATTACCGAAGAAATATCCTTTTTGGTGTGGATTTTCTCCGTAACGCAGGCTTTTCTGGTTATTCTGAGTATATCTCAATGCGCTGCATTCGTCTTTATCGAAGTAATTAAAAATAGCGGAATCGTAATAGGATGAAACCCCAAAAGCCTCTTTGGCAAACCATTGGCGCTCGGCCAAGGTTGTTTGAGCGCCACTTTCGAGCAACATCTCCATCAAAGGTTGGTATTGAGCTTGTGACGCAACAATAACAACATCTTTAAAATTCTTGGCAGCCGCACGAATCAACGAAATACCGCCAATATCTATTTTCTCAATAATATCTTGCTCTGAGGCGCCGGATGCTACTGTTTTTTCAAACGGATACAAATCAACAATAACCAAATCTATTTCCGGAATTTCATATTCTTCCAACTGAGCCAAGTCACTATCCAATTCGCGACGTCCCAAAATACCTCCAAAAATTTTCGGGTGTAAAGTTTTTACCCTTCCGCCTAAAATAGACGGATAACCTGTCAGGTCTTCCACTGCCTGACAAGGAATATTCAAACTTTCTATAAACTGCTGGGTACCACCTGTTGAAATAAACTGAACGCCTTCTGAATGAAGTTTTTGGATAATTTCATCTAATCCATCTTTATGAAAAACCGAGACTAATGCTGTTTTTATTTTTTTAGATTCTGTCATTTTTGTTGGAACATTTTGATAATATGCAAAGTTATTAAAATTAACGATTTGACACATTATTAATAATAAAAAAATACAAAAAAGTTACCAACAATTGTATGATAAAAAAATCATGTCAAAATTATTCTAAAAATTTCGAAGGAGAAGACACGAAGAAGAATTATCTCTCCCGCCTTTCAGGCACCCTTAGCCAAGAGAGGGATAGCCGAACCAGCATCTATTGCAGGTTCCATTGTTTCCTCTACTTGGGAGAGGACGGGAGGAGAGTGAAAACTACAACTGCCCCGATTCAACTAAAGTGATAACGCGCTCAATGATTTTATCTTTATCGGATCCATCATATTCAGATTTCAGATTAGCACCAAAAAGCTTAGCGATGCTCTGCCAGAAGAAAGCGGAAAAGCCGCCACGGTAATCTTTTATAATTTCAAAAGTTGTTTTATCACATTCACGGTCAACGAGCCTGATCAGCATTTTACCCTGCGAAACTGTCATTTTCTTCAACTCATCTTCAAACTGGTCAAACAATTCTTTTTCTTTCTTTTTCAAAAAGGCTTTTCTTTCTTTTTCTCCGGGAATCGTTCTCAATTCCTGATCTGTTTCGGCCATTATTCTTCCGGCAAGTTTGGCATAGGGCAGTGTTTTTTTGACATCGCGAACGGTTCTCCAATAAAACTCTTCCTGTTTCTTGTTTTTGAATTTTATTTCGGCATAAACCGGAATTTCAGCTAGATAAACATAAGGGTAAGTTTCGCCGTCAATAACAACGACAGGCAGTTTGTAGCCCTCTTCATTCGTCGCTTTTACAGAAGAAGCTGAAAGTAGGAAAAGCAACAACCATATACTATTTTTCACTGCATTTTTCATGTTGGAATGGGCAGACTAAAGTAAGTAATTCTTATTAGTTAGACAAAAAATGAAAAAGAAAGTTTATTCTGTATATTGAAATTGTTTTACTCATCTATTAAATTTAATTTCCTCTTTCAAACAGTATTCAAATATTCAATTATTTTCCGTAACTTTGCAAGTTAATTCAAATGACTTATTGTGAATAATACAAACGACATAAACTCCTTTCCCGAGGAGTATTCAAATGACATCAACGTTTTCGGAGCTCGCGTTCATAACCTGAAAAACATAGACATTACCATTCCACGCGACACACTTACCGTTATTACGGGTTTAAGCGGAAGCGGAAAATCTTCATTGGCATTCGATACTATTTTTGCAGAAGGACAACGCCGGTATATCGAAACTTTTTCGGCATATGCGCGCAGCTTTCTGGGTAATATGGAGCGTCCCGACGTAGACAAAATAACCG
>JAVBUB010000220.1:0-7427 GCA_031555675.1 Paludibacteraceae bacterium
AAAAGAATACATTTCGGATTTGCACTTGGAATGAATTTTACTGATTTTGGTATTACCCATTCCAATGCCATAGCTGCAGACGGCCACTCTTATTATATGGAAGTACCCACCTATAGTGCCGGGTTTTCTGTAGGTGTTATTTCCGATTTAAAAATATTCGAATGCCTTAATTTACGCTTTGTTCCCCTGCTTAATTTTGGAGACCGTAAAGTTATTTTTGTCGACGAAAACAAAGAATCCGATCCTCAAACGCAACTTGTAAAATCAACCCTGTTAAATTTTCCGCTCTATTTAAAATACAGGGCAAACAGGACTAACAACTATCGCCCTTACCTCATTGTTGGAGGAGGGGTTTCCATTAACCTGTCCCGCGAAAAAGAACAACTTATATTACTAAAACAAGCCGATGTAAGCATCGAGTTTGGTGTAGGTTGCGATATTTATATGCCTTACTTTAAATTGGCTCCAGAATTAAAATTCTGCATCGGCATGCTTGATGTACTGGAACACAACCGCCCCGACTTGATTGATCCCGCGGACACCAAATATACCAACGCGCTCTCAAAACTCACATCACGGATGCTGGTGCTTACATTTAATTTCGAATAAATCCGACAAAACAATTAACCTGCATAAGATATGAAAAAGCATCTTTTGATCCTTTGTTTTCTTTTTTCTTTCTTCATATCTTCCGCGTCTATCTTATCCGACAAAGCAAAAGTATACCTTTTTACCTGCCAGCCCGGTACCGAAATATACGCCACTTTTGGTCATTCTGCCTTTTACATACAAGACAAAGAAAATTCCATCGACATTGTATTTAATTACGGTATTTTCAGTTTCGATGCCGAAAATTTCCTTTATAAATTTTTAAAAGGAGAAACCTTTTATATGCTTGGCATACAAGATTACGAGAATTTTTTATGGGGGTACGAACACCGAGAAATGGGAGTATCATCGCAGGAACTAAACCTTACGCCGGAAGAAAAAGATCAACTATATCTGGCCCTGATAACAAATGCACTACCCGAAAACAGAGAATATCTTTATAACTTTTTCTATGATAACTGTGCCACCCGCTTACGAGATATGACCGAAGATGTGACCAATGGAACCATTATTTATCCCAACTTCACTCAAAAGCAAACTTACAGAGACCTAGTAGCTATGTTTACCGGTAAAAACACCTGGCTAAAATTCGGTATCGATATTTTGGTTGGAGCACCTGCCGATAAAATGATCAGCAACCACGACAAAATGTTTCTACCTTATTTCTTAAGGGACAATTATTCACAAGCCTATATTGAAAAAGACGGACAGAAAAAAAAACTGGTTATTTCATCTCAACAGCTTATTCCTGATTTTCCACGACAAACTGCAAGCATATTACTTTCGCCTTTAACCGCTATGTGTCTGCTATTTTTTGTTGCACTGGCTATATCCATCCGCAATATTAAAAAGAAAACACAAAACCTATGGTTTGATTTTATACTGTTCTTATTAGTTGGAATCATCGGGATGCTGGTAACCTTTATCACGTTTTTCTCTATCCATCCGGCTGTTTTTCCAAACTATAATATACTATGGATACAGCCATTATATATTATTTTTGCTATTCTGCTTTGCTTCAAAAACATCAGATATAAACTTGCCAAGTATCATTATTTCAATATACTGATGCTCGCTTCTGCATTTGTATTAAGCCTGTTTGCCCAATCATTCAATCTCGCTTTTTATCCCCTGATGCTTACCTTATGCTTAAGAAGCTCCATGCAAATTTATTTTGCAAAGAAAAACTTACCTTAAAAGCGTAATCAAACCCCGTTCTATTTAATTCTTTTCCGGTATTTTTTCAAAAATATCCTCTTTAATAATGATTTTATTTTATGCTGAGAATTCTCATCTTTGTAAGATGATATCAAAAACATTTCAGTTTCAATTACGTTATACTAAACAAGGGTAAATTATTATTTTAAAATATAGATATGAAAATAGAAAAAATTATTGGTAGGGAAATTCTCGACTCCCGTGGAAATCCTACTGTAGAAGTAGATGTAACATTAGAATGTGGTATTATAGGACGTGCGTCCGTTCCTTCCGGAGCCTCTACCGGAGAACACGAAGCACTGGAACTGAGAGATGGCGACAAAAAGCGCTACGGAGGGAAAGGCGTGACCAAAGCCGTAGACAACATTAATAAAATTATAGCTCCCACTCTTATTAGATGCTCTGCTTTGCAACAGATGAGCATTGATAAAAAAATGATTAAACTCGATGGTACCAAAACTAAATCCAAACTCGGTGCCAACGCCCTGTTGGGTGTATCATTGGCCGTAGCCAAAGCCGCCGCCAACTATCTGGATATTCCATTATACCGCTACATCGGAGGTACCAATACCTATGTACTTCCCGTTCCTATGATGAACATCATCAATGGAGGTTCACACTCCGATGCACCCATTGCCTTCCAGGAATTTATGATTCGCCCCGTTGGCGCCACCTCTTTTAAAGAAGGATTGCGTATGGGAGCCGAAGTTTTCCATGCCCTTAAGAAAGTGTTGCACAACAGAGGATTAAGCACTTCAGTTGGCGATGAAGGTGGTTTCGCACCAACACTTAAAGGAACAGAAGATGCACTGGAGTTAATTATTTCTGCCATCGAACAAGCCGGATATAAAGCAGGAAAAGACATTATGATTGGATTAGACTGCGCCTCATCTGAGTTCTACAAAGACGGCATTTATGATTACAGTAAATTTGAAGGATCTACAGGCAAAAGACGCAATTCGGCCGAACAAGCCAGCTATCTTGAAGAATTGATTAACAAATATCCTATCGATTCTATCGAAGACGGTATGAGCGAAAATGACTGGGCCGGTTGGAAACTGTTAACCGATAAAATAGGTAACCGTTGCCAGTTGGTAGGAGATGACCTGTTTGTAACCAATGTGGAATTTTTGGAAAAAGGAATAGCAGAAGGTTGCGCCAACTCTGTACTGATTAAAGTAAATCAAATCGGAACCCTTACCGAAACATTAAATGCTATTGAAATGGCGCACCGTCATGGGTATACCTCGGTAACATCACACCGCTCTGGAGAAACCGAAGATGCAACTATTGCCGATATCGCTGTGGCTACTAACTCCGGACAAATTAAAACCGGCTCGCTGAGCCGCTCCGACCGTATGGCTAAATATAACCAGCTGCTCCGCATCGAAGAAGAATTGGGAGATAATGCTGTTTACGGATACAAAAAGATTAAATAAAAGAATAAAGTGAGTTTAATGAAAAGCCGCTGTAAGGAAACTTGCAGCGGCTTTTTTCATTTAGATAAATACAGCCTTTCATCAATGGTTCAAATTTATAATCTGTATTTGCAAGCAAATTCATATCCACATAATGTCGGTTTATAATAATGTTTTTTTCATTTTATATTTAACAAAGTACAGAAATAATCTATATTTGCAGAACAAATATTTATACGCTAATATATAATAGAATTATCAATCATTCAAAATAAGATATACGAGATAAGAGGCTGCAAAGTGATGTTGGATTACGATCTTGCAGAAATGTACCAGGTAGAAACACGGGTATTGAATCAATCTGTTAAACGCAACATAAAGCGCTTTCCTAATGACTTCATGTTTCAGCTGACAAAAGAAGAGTGGACTAATATGTCATCACAAATTGTGATGACATCACAATTTAAACGTCCAAAATCTTCATTGCCTTTTGCCTTTACAGAGCATGGAGCAACTATGTTGTCAAGTGTACTTAGAAGCGACATTGCTATTGAAGTAAGCATTCTGATAGTTCGCACCTTTGTTGCTATGCGTCAGATTATACTAAATCCTCCGGCAAACGAAGTAAAAGAATTACAATCTGAAATGAAAAAATTGAAAGAATATATTGAAGAAGTCTTTACCGACTATAATGATATAAACGAAGATACCCGCACACAGCTTGAGCTCATTAACGAAACATTAGCCGAACTTCAGTCCAAAAACAAAATATTGAATAAACCACATCATCCGGTTGGGTTTACCGCTCCTCAGCATTCACAGAAAGAAAAAGGGTAATTATTGTTTTATGCCAAATTTTAAAATCAATATATCATAACAAAAGTAGATCCAAAATTCATCATGAATTCCTATTCTCCCATTCTTCGGCAACCAACTCCAACTGTTCAAACCATTCTTTTCCGAACCGGCGAACAAGCGGCTCTTTCAAAAACCGAAAAACAGGCAATCCATTTTCTTTTCCCAGTTGACGGGCAGCTTCACAAACAGACCATTTGTGATAATTTACAGCTGTAAAATCATGATATCTGGCCAAACGGATAGGATATAAATGACATGAAATAGGTTTATAAAAATCAATTTTACCTTCCTTGTATGCCTTTTCAATAGCGCATTTACAAATTCCCTTTTCATCAAAATAAGTAAATACACACTCTCCGCCATCAACAATCGAAGTAACAGGCTCATTGTCTTCGTCAATATAAAACACGCCCTGTTTTTTGATTACCTGTTTCGATCTTTCGGACAAATCATCCCATATAACAGGTAAAATATTTTCCAATATACCTAACTCGTTTTCATCTAGTGGTGCTCCGGCATCGCCATCTATACAACACTGACCCAAACACTGGGAAATATCACACAAAAACTTCTCCTCGATAACATCCAGGCTCACTATTTTATCCCCTATTTGCAACATAAATTTTATTTTTCACAAAAATACGGAAAAATGAGGTAAGAATATGCGTTTTAATCCGATATTAAGAGATTTATTGATATTAGGATATTAGTTAATATTAAGATATTAAAAGTCAGTGAAAGTATCTCAATAAATATTCCATAATATCGCCGAAGGCAAATATCTATGAGTACCGAAAAGCAAATATCCTTGTACCGCATCTTTTACAAAAAACATTCAAAAAATTTGGAAATACAAAAATAATGCTTCATATTTGTATTTATAATTCTATCATAACCTAAATCAAAACGCAATTGCCTATCGAAACATCAATACTTTGAAACTGAGCCCAGCTCTCTAAAAACACAAAGTATGGAAACGTTAAAAACAATGACTGACAATGAGTTGGTTGAGTTGTACGCACAAGGCAATAATGAAGCATTTGATGTCCTTCTATTCCGTCACAAAAGCAAAGTTTACTCCTATATTTATTTCATAGTAAGGAATAAAGAAATAACTGAAGATGTGTTTCAAGACACATTTATCCGTGTGATTAATACTATCAAACAAGGCCGCTACACAGATAACGGAAAATTCGTTGCATGGGTTAATCGCATTGCTCACAACCTGATTATTGATTATTTTCGTCACGAAAAAAACGAAAATACCGTATCAAACAATGACTTTGCCGATTTCGACCTCTTCAACAATAGCAAACTATCAGAACAAACTATCGAAGATCAACTGGTAAAAGATCAGGTATTTTACGATGTACAAAAATTAGTGAGTTCATTGCCCGACAACCAGAAAGAGGTGGTACTGATGCGCTATTATGACGGATTAAGCTTTAAAGACATTGCTGATAAAACAAACGTCAGCATCAATACCGCTTTGGGGCGCATGCGTTATGCACTGCTCAATATCCGCAAAACAGCAGAAGAAAAAGGAATCTGCTTGGATTTATACTAAAAATTTAATTCTAAGAATTTTCCACAAGGACACTGCCACTAGGAACACAAATTATTTTGCAAGCTTTGTAACTTTGTGGGAAGATATCTTAAATATTCTTATTTTTTTCTTCATAAAACAATATTCCAATTGCATACCCGTTATATAGTAAATTTGAATATTATTTTGCCTATGAAGAGAAGTATTACACTAAAACAAAATGATTTTGCCAACAAAAAAGGAGATATCGATGTAAAGCTCGAGCCTAAACAATCGACCATTGATTTCTTAATGAATTATTCCCGCATATTGCATATAGAAAAATTAAAAAAAGGCGAAACAGTTGAACTGATCTTAAATTAAGAAAGAAAAAAGATTTTCGATATGAAAATCTTTTTTTTTGTATCGAAAACCCTTACTTTTGTTTTCTGTACAAAGTCAACTAAAATATCTCCGATATGAAAAAAATGATAGCTCCCTCCATGTTATCCGCCGATTTCAGCAATTTGAAATCTGAAATAGAAATGATTAATAACAGCGAAGCCGATTGGTTTCACCTGGATATTATGGACGGTGTTTTTGTTCCCAACATATCTTTTGGACTTCCGGTAGTAGAAGCTATCAACAAATATGCCAACAAGCCGCTAGATGTACATTTAATGATCGTTGAACCTCAAAAGTTTATCAAAGAATTCAAACAAGCCGGAGCCTATATGCTCAATGTTCATTACGAAGCCTGCACACACCTTAACCGTGTGATACAACAAATAAAAGCGGAAGGAATGAAAGCCGGTGTAACTCTTAATCCGCACACTCCCGTTTCATTGCTCGAAGACATTATATGCGATGTGGATATGGTGCTTCTTATGTCGGTTAATCCCGGATTCGGAGGACAAAAATTTATTGAAAATACCTATAAAAAAACACTACGCCTGAAAGAGCTTATCCTGCGAAAAAAATCGGAAGCACTTATCCAGATCGACGGAGGAGTTAATTACGAAACCGGTAAAAGACTTTTCGACTGCGGTGCCGACGTGCTTGTTGCCGGGAGTTTTGTATTCAATTCCGAAGATCCCAAAGAAGTAATCAGCCGTTTAAAATACTCTTAAATAAAGCGCACATATCACATTAAATAAACAAGTATGACGTATAGCTAAACGTACTACGTAAAACTTAATTTATCCAACATGAATAACGATTTTAAAATATTTCTCTCTAAAATTCCATTTTTCCGTCTGCTGATTGCTTACATTGCCGGTATTTTATTTCAATTGTATATAGGATTTCATTTCCTATTTTTTATACTTTTAATATTAACGAGTATTAGTTTGATTATTTTAGGATTACAAAATAGAAATTATATTTTTGGTTTACGATGGATCTTTGGAGCCGGAGTTTTTCTTTTTCTATTTTCTGCCGGACTTTTTATCACTCAAAAAACAGAAGAGAAAACAGCATTTCCATACTTGGATAAATCCCACAGTTATTTGTGCAAAATAATAGAACAACCTGTAGAAAGGCAAAAATCTATATCATGTAAAGTAAAACTAATATCGAATATTGACGAGAATAAAGCAATAGATAATGATGTTATTATATATCTTTCCAAAGACAGTTTGTTTTTTAATTTAACAAGAAACGAATATTTGTTGATAAATACAACGTTTTCAAAATCAAAATCTTCAGGAAATCCTTATGAATTCGATTATAACAAATTTCTGAAATATAAAGGTATTTCAGCCTGTGCATATGTTTTACCGGGACATTGGAAAAAACAT
>JAVBUB010000128.1:0-10800 GCA_031555675.1 Paludibacteraceae bacterium
TGTTATCAAAAACAAAAACACTTTTAGTCCCGATTTTATTTAAACATTGATAAAAATAGTTCAAGGTTGGCTCTTTCCTGTGATTGGCATCAAAAAATACAAAATCCAGTGTTTCTATATTTTCGAGCAGTTCTGGTAATATATCATCAATATTACCACAATGAGATTCTATATTTGTATAATTATTCTGCTGGAATATAGTTGTCGCTTTCTTGTAAACCTGAGGTGCTCCTTCTATAGTAATGCATCTGCTTTTTGAATTTGGAGAAGCCAGGTACATGGTAGTTAAACCCAGGGATGTTCCGAGTTCGAGTATGGTTGATAGATTAGCTTGATTAACAAGACGGAATAATAACTGGGAATACTTTCTGCTTTTCAACGATTGTTTTGCAATTCCGGAAATCCTCCGTTGAGTTGCATTACCCGCTCCATAATCATCCACAAAAATTTCGTGATGATCATTTAAAAGTGTATTTCTTATTTTTTCTACTTTATCATATATATAATATTCATTTTCTTTACGAAAAATATTATTGATTAACCTGAACACAAAAGGAGAATGAACTCCGTCGCCTCTGAAATGACGGGAGCATATCATGTATCTTATATATGATAATGTACAATGAAGTTTATCCATAATGGAAACAAATATACAAAATAATGTCAATGAAATAAAAACAGTATCTAAAATTTACACAAAACAAAAATTTAAATTTGAGACTCGATATTTAACTTCACATAATCTGTATAATATATAATTCAAAAGCAAAAACTCATTTTTTGCTCTGTTTCTTTGGTTTGTTATGAAATTTATATATTTTTGCTGAATCAAATTAATTTCATTTATTAACCAAAAAAAAGAAAAAAGATGAAAAAACAATTCTTACACATGGTGGCATTTTTTGCCTTAGCAGCAGGTCTTAGCTTAACCTCTTGCTCAAAAGAAGATCCAGCAGAAGCTGTAGATGTAAACGTTAATACTAATGTTTCAGAATTTCCAACTGCAACTATCAATGGTATTGCACATGCAACAACAAATGGTGCAAGTGGAGCTCCGGCAGTACAATATGCTCCTCAAGGAACAAAATTGTATTTAACTATTAATAATTCTGACCTTTTTGCTAACGGAACAGGTGTTTATATGATTGAAGGATCAGTAGGTACTAACGGTGCATATTCATTTACCATTCCAACTACTAACAATGGTGTTACTGCAAAAATTACCGGAAATGAATTTACTGCAAACTATACAACAGGTACTACTACAGAACTTCATGTATATGGTCCTGCTACAGTTACTACTTCAAAAGTATATCCTAACGGAAATACTTACGAAGACGGATTAAATTATGGTTTAGGTGCTAAATACCAATAATTAAAAATCTAATATTGTTTATTTCGAAATTTTAAATAAAAGCAAAATGAAAAAAATATTTTTAACAACAATCATACTTTGTGCCGGAGTTGTTGGTGCATTTGCACAAGAAGCAACAGAGAGCAATGTGCCTCTTACAAAGAATGGCTACAAAATTCTTCCTGAAAAAGGAGATTTTGCCATTGGTATTGATGCTGCACCATTTTTCGAATACTTCGGAAATATGTTTAATGGCACACAAGCTAATGGTTCTCCTACCTTTGGAGACTTTACTTTAAGCGGACAATATTTCTTGGAAGATAACAGATCTGTTCGTGCTACTTTGAGACTTAATTTCGGTAGCGATATAATGAAAGAAACAGTACAAGATGACTTTGCTGCGTCTCAACCAGGATATAACGGACAAAACGTAGTTGATGTTTGGAAATTCAAAGATAATGAAATTGATCTTGCATTAGGTTATGTATTTCACCGCGGATACCGTCGTTTGCAAGGTTACTATGGTGGAGAAGTTAATTTCAGCTTTGCCAGCAATAAACAAGTATATACTTGGGCTAATCCTATGACTGCCAGCAATCAGGCTCCTACTTCAGGATTTGGAGTTAATCCAGCTGACAGGCCTACAAGTATTAAAGATGGAAATGTATTTGCATTTGGTATCGGAGCTTTTGCCGGTGTTGAATACTTTTTTGCTCCTAAAATGTCTGTTGGAGGTGAATTCAATTTAAGCTTGAACATGTTTAACAGATGGCAAGGCGAAACAACTACAGAAACATTTGACACTTCTGAAGGTGTTGTAAAAGAAAACACAACAAGAAATTTAGATGGTTATACCGGAAGAGTATATCTTGAAACACTACCTAGTGCTAAACTTATGTTGAATTTCTATTTCTAAAAAATAACATATTTTCAATAAAAATGGGTAAACTTTGAAAAGTTTACCCATTTTCTTTTTGTTCTAGTCTATTATTGACTCATCAAATAAGCTTTAAAATCTTCGAACTCTCTACTCATTTCAACACTTTGTTTAGTGCCTTTCATAAACTCCAGCAAAGGCTGAGGTATTTCTACCTTCTCACCTATAATTTTTTCTACTGTTTCTAAAAACTTAGCAGGATGTGCTGTTTCTAAGAAAATACCAACTTCATCGTTTTTCAAACATTCTTGTAACGAACGATATCCACAGGCCCCATGAGGGTCAAGCAGATATTCTGTTTCTTCGTAACAGTTTTTTACTGTTTCTGCAATTTGTTCGTCGGTATAGGTAACACCACTTATTTCAGCAGTAATAGCACTATGAGAATGGGCATAAAGATCGAGAATACGGGCAAAATTGCTGGGATCTCCTACGTCCATGGCATTCGCAATGGTCGCCACTGAAGGGCGTGGGTTATATTTGCCGCTTTTCAGATATTCGAAGAAAATACCATTCCGGTTGTTGGCTGCTATAAATCGTTTAATGGGTAATCCCATTTTTTTTCCGAATAAACCGGCCGTGATGTTTCCAAAGTTTCCACTGGGCACACTGACTACTACATTGTCGGCTTTATCCATCTTTTTTAGTTGGGCATAAGCATAGAAATAATAAAAAGCCTGAGGAAGGAAACGGGCAACATTGATGGAATTGGCCGAAGTAAGTTTCATTTTCTTATTTAGTTCCTCATCCATAAAAGCGCATTTTACCAATGCCTGGCAATCGTCAAAAGTACCGTCAACTTCGATGGCTGTGATATTTTTACCAAGCGTAGTAAACTGACATTCCTGTATAGGACTTACCAAACCTTTGGGGTAAAGAACAAAAACATGAATACCTTCTACACCTAAGAATCCATTGGCTACAGCGCTTCCTGTATCTCCGGAGGTAGCCACCAATACATTAACCTCTTTTTCGCCTTGTTTCTTGATGAAATAGCCCAATAAACGTGACATAAAACGGGCGCCTACATCTTTAAATGCTAATGTCGGGCCATGATACAGCTCAAGGCTGTAGATATTATCGTTGACATGCACCAACGAAATATCGAAGTTCATGGATTCGTATACTATTTTTTTCAGTTCATCGGTGTCTATATCTTCGCCGAAAAAAGCATCGGCTACTTTGTAGGCTATTTCCTGAAATGAGAGTGTTTCAATTGTATCAAAAAATTCTTTGGGAAGTTGTTTTATTACCTCCGGCATGTATAATCCTTTATCTTCTGCCAAACCTTTTACAACTGCGTCTTGCAGGCTAACACCTTTTATGTGGTTATTGGTACTGTAGTATTTCATGTGAAAAAGTTATACGTTTTAAGTTTTACGTCATACGTTTTAAGGTATTATGATTAAAGTTGGAACATAAAACTTCTATTAACTGTCGCCAACGTATAACGTAAAACTTAAAACGTATAACTTGATTTTATTTTCCTGTTATTATTCTCTTTATTTCGTTCAACTTATTCAACGCTTCTATCGGCGTAAGGTTGTTGATATTGATATTTTTAATTTCATCCCTGATTTGGGAAAGCACGGGATCGTCCAGCTGAAAGAAGCTAAGTTGGTATCCTTCGCGCGTTTCGGCAATATCGGTAATGGGTTTGGAGATGTCGCCCTGACGGTTATTTTTTTCCAACTGGGCTAATATCTCGTTGGCGCGTTTAACGATACTTTGGGGCATTCCGGCCATTTTGGCCACATGAATTCCAAAGCTATGTTCGCTACCACCACGTACTAATTTCCGCAAAAATATAACTTGTTTGTCAACTTCCTTCACAGAAACATTAAAATTTTTAATGCGGTTGAATGTTTTTTCCATTTCATTCAACTCATGGTAGTGGGTCGCAAACAGAGTTTTTGCTTTGGCTGTAGGGTGTTCGTGTATGTATTCCACAATAGACCAGGCAATGGAAATGCCATCGTATGTACTGGTTCCTCTGCCCAACTCATCAAATAAAATAAGGCTGCGGTTGGAGATGTTATTCAAAATACTGGAGGCTTCATTCATTTCGACCATAAAGGTAGATTCGCCCATCGATATATTATCGCTAGCTCCTACACGGGTAAATATTTTATCTACCACTCCTATCTTGGCACTTTCTACAGGCACAAAACAACCAATTTGAGCCATTAATGTAATTAATGCTGTTTGACGCAGCAACGCCGACTTACCGGCCATATTGGGACCGGTAATCATTATAATTTGCTGTTGGTTGCTATCAAGCAATATATCATTGGCAATATATGCTTCGCCCAACGGTAATTCTTTTTCGATAACGGGGTGCCTGCCTTGTTTGATGTCGATAACATCGCTGTCATTGATCTCAGGACGAACGTATTTGTTTTGTTCGGAAACATTGGCAAACGAGAGTAAACAATCGAGTTGGGCAATCAGGTTTGAATTCACCTGAATAGCTGAAATATAATCTATCAGGCTTAGTACTAATTCGTTGAACAGATTAGACTCCAATGATAATATTTTATCCTCGGCACCAAGAATTTTTTCTTCGTATTCTTTTAGTTCTTGTGTAATATAGCGCTCGGCATTGACCAAGGTCTGTTTACGTATCCAGGTTTCGGGTACTTTATCTTTATGCGTGTTTCGCACTTCTATATAATAACCGAAAACGTTGTTGTAGCTTATTTTCAGGCTTGGTATTTGCGTTTCTTCGCTTTCGCGCTGTTGGATTTTAAGCAAGTAATCTTTGCCGGAAAAAGCGATGCTACGCAAATCGTCCAATTCGGCGTTAATACCTTGTCTGATAACGCTTCCCTTGTTTAATAAAGTAGGTGGATCGTTATTGATTTCTTTCTCAATTTTATCTCTAATGATAACACATGGATTGAGCTGGTCGGCTATTTTTTTCAGGGTTGCATTATCGGCTTGCGAACAGGCTTCTTTAATAGGCTCTATGGCTTTTAACGCCACTTTTAATTGCACTACTTCACGTGGATTGATACGGCCTACGGCTACTTTGGATATAATACGCTCCAAATCGCCTATTAATGTTATTTTTTCTTTTAATAGTGATTTTAACTCCGGATCTCTGAAGAAATATTCGACAACACTCAGGCGTTCTTCAATGGGTTTCACATCTTTGAGCGGAAAAACCGTCCAGCGCTTCAACAAACGGGCACCCATAGGCGATGTGGTTTTGTCTATCACATCAAACAATGATTTTCCGCCTTCGTTCATCGAATTATACAATTCGAGGTTACGAATAGTAAAGCGATCGAGCCACATATAGCGATCTTCTTCTATTCGGGATAATTGTGTAATATGTCCGGTTTGTTCGTGGTGTGTCTGATCTAAATAATGCAAAATAGCACCGGCCGCAATAATCCCATTGGGAAGGTTATCTATTCCAAATCCTTTCAGGTTCTTGGTTTCAAATTGTTTCAGCAGGCGATCGTTAGCAGCATCTGCAGTATAAACCCAGTCTTCGAGCTGGTAGGTAAAGAATTTATTGCCAAAAGTAGATTCGAAAATTTTGTTTTTGCTACGTTCCAGAATCACTTCTTTGGGTGCAAAGCTGTTCAGAAGTTTATCTACATATTCTAGTTTTCCTTCGGCTGTCATAAACTCTCCGGTAGAGATATCCAGGAAAGCTATTCCGGCTATGTTTTTATTGATGTGCACACTTGCGAGAAAGTTATTTTCCTTGTGGTTTAAGATGGTATCATTGTAAGATACTCCCGGTGTGACCAATTCTGTAATACCGCGTTTAACGATTTTTTTGGTCAACTTAGGATCTTCGAGCTGATCGCAAATAGCAACGCGTAAACCGGCGCGTACCAGTTTTGGCAAATAAGTATCAAGCGCATGATGAGGAAATCCGGCCAACTCTACATAAGATCCGGATCCGTTGGCTCTCCGGGTCAAAGTGATACCCAATACTTCAGAAGCGCGAATGGCATCAGTTGAAAATGTTTCGTAAAAGTCACCGCAACGAAATAACAAAATAGCATCGGGATGTTTTGCTTTAATCTCGTTGTACTGCTTCATCATCGGGGTTTCAACTATAGCTTTTGTCACAGTATTCTTTTTATAGTTTCCCACAAATACGCAAAAGGTACAAAAGATCAATTAGCATTCTTGGTGGAAATATTATGAAAGGCAAAGATATAATAAAATAGGAAAAAGCAGAAAGGGAAAAATAGTTTATTTGGATAGCATTGCTAATATTTTTTTCCTTTCTATTGAATAAGTATCGCTATTTTTGTCAACATATGAGATAATATCTCCGGCTAAATCAAATAAACAGTTGTCTTCTTCTTTATTTCCAGAAAGACTGTATTCTTCCAGCAAAAGCATTCCTGTCAGTTCCAGTTTTTCCAGATATAATTCTTCTTTCTCAAAAATGGATATAATTTCCGAGGCAGAAAGTTGATGAAGGTTGTTTGAAGTAAGATTTAAAAAGCGATATGTTTCAGATATCAACTGTAATGATTCTTTTTCGGGATTTTCTTTTCTACGCAGTAGTAATTGAAATAGCGCTTGGGTAAATTCATTCAGTTGGCGAATTAGAAAATCTTTTTTCAGCATATTTATTCTAAACTGATTATTTAAAAGCCCCGTTCCTTCAAATCAATATTTATCAATTTAAAGAAACAGGGCTTACTTTTTATTTTATATTTTTATTTGAGTTCTTTTCTATCTATAGCCTGAATGGAGGTTATGGCAATCATTTTAACAACATCATCAACAGAGCAACCCCTGGACAAATCGTTAACGGGAGCGGCCATTCCTTGCAGAATAGGGCCGATAGCCTGCGTATTACTCAATCGTTGAACTAATTTATAGGCAATATTTCCGGCTTGCAAATCGGGGAATATAAGAACGTTGGCATGCCCGGCTATTTTACTTCCGGGAGCTTTATTCTCAGCAACTGAAGGAACAATGGCCGCGTCGGATTGTAATTCACCTTCAATTTTTAAATCGGGAGCCATTTTCTGCGCCAACCGGGTAGCTTCTTGTACCCTGGTTACCAAATCGTGCTTAGCGCTTCCTTTTGTAGAGAAACTAAGCATCGCAATTTGAGGTTCCATGCGGGCTATTTTACGAGTTGTTTCACCAGTACAGACTGCTATTTGAGCCAGTTCCATTGATGTAGGGAACGGATTTACCGCACAATCGGCAAAAATCAACAGGCCGTCATTTCCGTATTCTTTTTTTCCGGTAAACATGAGCATTACACCGGATACAACGCTTATTCCGGGTTTTGTTTTTATGATTTGGAAAGCAGGACGTAATACATTGCTGGTAAGATTAATGGCGCCAGCCACTTCTCCGTCGGCATCTCCATTTTTTATCATCAGACAACCTAAATAAAGTGGATTTTCGGCCAAAGATGCAGCTTCTTCGATAGTCAGACCTTTATCTTTCCGGAGGTTAAACAGCAATTGTGTATATTCTTGTTGTTTAGGATTTATCTGCGGATCAAAGATAGTTGCCTCGGATATATGTTGAAGGCCAAAGTTTTTTGCTTTCTCCATAATTTCCTTTTCATTTCCTATCAATGTGATATTAGCCATTTTACGAGACAAAGCCACATCTGCCGCTCTCAACACACGATCTTCCGCACCTTCGGGAAGAACTATTCTCTGAAGATTTTTCTGAGCTTCGGCAATTATATTTTCAATCAAATCCATTTACGCTGTTTTTTTTACAATATAAAACATGTAACCACAATAGTATGTTGCAAATGTAGATAAAAATATTCACATTGCAATCCTTACATTACAATTTTGCATAAATTTTATCAAGTCTACATTACAATATCGAATTTAACAATTAATAATTAACAATTAATAATTAATCCATATATCTTTGCAAATAAGTTTAAAATTAAACAAGATGAAAATAGCCATTATAGGGGCCGGCAATATGGGAGGAGCTATTGCACGGGGACTAACCTCAGGAACAAAAATAGCAGCAAAAGATATTAGTGTAAGCGATTTGAATGAAAGTGCATTAAATGAGCTTAAATCTTTTAATGCGGACATTAATATTTATAATTCTAATGTTAGTGCTATTAAAAATGCCGACATTATTATTTTAGCTCTGAAACCGTGGTTGATTGAGAGCGTAGCCAATGACATTAATGCCGAAATTGACTATTCGAAACAATGTATTGTTTCTGTGGCAGCAGGAGTTGATTTTTCGCAACTTGTGCAATTTTTCTCTTCGGATGCCATATTATTCAGGGTTATCCCGAATACAGCCATTGAGATATGCCAAAGTCTTTCGGTTATTTCTTCCTGTAACAGCAACAAAGAAAAAGAGGATCTAATATTAGATATTTTCAACGAACTGGGCAAATCGATATTGGTGCCCGAAAGTCAGTTAAATGCCTATATGTCTTTGTCGTCTTGCGGCATTGCATATGCATTCAGGTATATCAGAGCGGCTATGGAAGGAGCTGTGGAAATGGGCATTTACCCAAAAACGGCGCAAGAGGTTATTTTACAAACATTGCGTGGCGCTGTAGAACTGCTTGAAGCTCACAATAGTCATCCGGAAGTAGAAGTAGACAAGGTTACAACTCCTGGTGGTATTACCATTAAAGGCTTAAATGAAATGGAAGCCAATGGCTTTACCACCGCAGTTATTAAAGGCTTAAAAGCCAGCCATATTAAATAGTCCTAAAGTATTTCTTAAGTCTCATTTTTGAGGCTTAAGAAATTTATATTGAATTACATGTCATCAATTTTTCTATTGTTTCCGTCATTCTTTTCCATGAATATTTTTCTTTTTCAATCCTGACATTTTCAACAAATTCATTTTCCCTATTGTTTTCGAAGAAATCAATCAATGCACTCGCGATTTCATTTTCATTGGCTTCTACTACATAGCCTACTTTTTTATCCGGAATAATTTCAGATAATCCTCCTACATTAGTTACCAGCATAGGTCTTTCGAAATGATATGCTATTTGAGTTACGCCACTTTGTGTAGCTGTTTTATAGGGCTGTACAATAATATCGGCCGCACAAAAATAGGCTGACACCTGATTATCGGGAATAAATTCATTGGCCCAAATAATTTGCCCGGCCAGATCTAGTTGTTTCTCAAGTTCAAAATAAAAATCTTCATTCCCATAAAATTCTCCGGCAATAATCAATTTTATATTCGAATTTTTGAAATATTTATTGACTAATGCTTTTAAAAGCAAGTCCAGCCCTTTATAATCACGGATGAATCCAAAAAACAGCATATAATGATAATCCGGATCTAATCCTAATTTTTCGATCGCCTTTTCTTTCGATAGTTTTTTTCCAAAATGGTCATAAAGCGGATGCGGACAATAGGCTTTGGGCTTGTTGGCATCAAAAGAATCAATGTCAGTTAAAACCGATCTTGATAAGGTCACAAAAGCATCTACCGAATGTACAAAATAAGATGATAATTTTTTATCGGTAAAATGAGCTTCATGGGGAATCATATTGTGTACAATAGAAACAACCGGTATGCTTCTATCTTTACGTATAATTCGGGCAATAGTACCCAGGCAAGGAGCCATAAAAGGCAACCAAAACGGAATAATTACTAAATCGGGTTTTTGTTTCCTTACTTTCTTTCCAACTTTTATCCAGTTAAATGGATTAATAGAGTTAACAAAACGTTTTATTACCAAGTTTTCAGGAGGTAATTCATTGCTGTATTGTGTTTTTCCCGGGAACAGGAAAGATGGGTATTGCAACGAAAAGGTATAAATGTCGACATCATGCCCTTGAGAAAGATATTCGTTAGCCAACCGTTCATTAAATGCGGCCAAACCTCCCCGATAAGGATAAGCTGTTCCGATAATGATTATTTTCATTTATTTTTTTACGCAAAAATAAATAAAAGTTATAATCTTACCTATAGCATTGGTTATTTTATATAAAACAACAGAAAATGATTAAGATTGGCTCTCTATTTTAATTTAATACAAAAATTTCAAAATAGCTTATATTAAATTCTGATTGACAGCTCCTTTTTGTTAAAAAAAAAGGAGCTGTTTGTGATATTCAATAAAATTTATACTTTTGCATAAATTTTACACCTTAATAACATGGCATCTGAAAAACAAGAATTAGATTTGATAGATATCGTTAAAGATTTTTTCGTATGGATAAAGAACTTGACAAATAAAATTTGGAATGGACTCCTGAGTTTTATTCGATTTTCTTTTCAACAAATAAAAATACTTATTATCTTCTTTATTTTAGGGATCGGAGCTGGTACCATAGCCTCTTTGTCTTATTTCAGAGTATATAAATCGGATTTAATACTTCGGATGAATGTTTCGGATGCTTATACTTTCTATGGTTACACTAAATCATTAGATGCACAAGTTGTAAGTGATGAACCTTTAGCAATTAAATTAAGCATCCCCGATTCTATCGCTAATTCTATTGTCAGTATAAAACCTCATTATGTAATTGATAATTTATGCAATGGAACCCCG